>NZ_FPLG01000105.1:0-136425 GCF_900120065.1 Moritella viscosa | reverse complement strand
AGGGTGTAACGATAGAAAAACTGTAAGCCGTTACGGTCTATTTTAACGGTACTCCATGAGTGCGTTTGGATAAGGCTGTTAAAGTCATCCTTTAAATCAGCAGTAGTTAATCCATCGGGAGACTTATCAAAGTAAGCCGAAATACGTCGAACCGCACGAGAATAGCCATCAATGGTTGCTGGCCGTTTACCTTGTAGCCTTAAATTGGTAAGATGTTGTTCATAAAGATAAATAAATCGTTGCTGTTGTGAATGATTCATACTAATAACCCCAATAAGGCACCACCATAATGGTGATGCTATTGGTTAGTATGAACGCTGGCTTGTTTACTCTGCCGCGCAGCGGCTTCGTTCAACAAGCGCTTTAAACGGAACAAAAACCGTTGGTTCTGTTCCGCTTCGCTCCACCACTATATCCAACAGTTTTTGTCCGCTTAAGTGGGCCTTACACCCCAATGACATTGAGTTTTATGATATGAAGAAGGAATTTTATAGGTTCAGACGTATCAATAGCTTGATCGGTGAATTTAAAGAATTAGAAAATCAAAGTATATATTTTGCTGAGCCAGGTTCATTGAACGACCCTATGGAAGGTTTTCGAGATATGTATTGGAAAGGTGACTTCATAGTATGGAGAAACTTATTTCAACATTATTTATTATGCCTTGAGAGGCTTTGTTCTTTGTTGTTAATTTCAGGCGAAGATCACCCCATATCCACAGCCGATATGCCGGTTTTTTCTGGTGAAGATGATTTTCCAACACCAATGTATAAAGAATTATTCTCCAGTATTAAAAACAAATATTTTGATAATGAAAGCTTAGCTAAGCTTATTGATTCAATTTCTAAACGAACAACTCCAGTTAGAAGAGATGAACTGTTTTTCTATCTTCGAAATACCCATAGTTATGCACTGGAAGTCATTTATTCAGAATATGAGCAAAATGGTCTTATTCCAGAAAGAGACAGAAAAAACTCTGAAGCAGATAAACCGATTATTGACCTGGTAAACCAAGATTTTATAGGCATTCTTGAAAAAAGCTTAAAAGAACATGGAGGTGACGAAAAAATAGCACATGCTATATTTTCAGCGTATCAGCATAGTAACCAGCAAATGGACCTTATATATCGATATAATGGAAAAATCGATAGTGATAGAAATAATAGAAATCTAGTAATTATTGAGTTTCCTAAAGAATATGTTTCACAAATTGAAAAGTTAGTTTTTCCTGACTGGTATACAGCATGCTTTATGTCTGAGTGTAAGAGCTCTTCAGTGTGGGGGCATTATGGTGATAATCACTCTGGTGCATGCTTGATTTTTAATGCCGATGTAATTAATGATGAATCCTTTCTAAAGTTAAAAGGTAGAAATGGTTACAGCTCAACATCGGGCCCAACTTATAGGTTTAGTAACAGAAAGTTTTACCCTATAGATTACATTCAAGGTTATGGTCAAATAGACTTCTTTCGCATGCTTGGTCGCCTTCCAATCCCGAAGTTGAATTCAGTATGGTACTCATTAGATGGCGTTATGAGTGAATGCGCAGATGATATGATTAAATCTGAAGATAGTTGGCGCGAAAAATACTGGGAAAACTTCTACAGAGATGTCACAGTTAAATCCAAAGATTGGTCGTATGAAAACGAACATCGCCTGATCCTTGCTAGCTCGCTAGATAGCTTCTCAGCCCCCGGAGATAGATCATTGAATTACGAATTTCCATCTCTTAAAGGCATTATTTTTGGTATTAAAACGACAACCAAAGACAAGTTGAAAGTAATAAAAATAATTGAAGAAAAATGTAGAGAAACAGGTAGAGATGATTTTAAGTTTTACCAGGCGGAGTACTCGTCGGAAGAAAAGTGTATAACGCATTCTGAAATGAGCCTGCTTAGCTTCACACAAGAGGTATAACAAGTTGCTGCACTCGGTAATCATATTCCTCAGCTAATGCACGTTCAGTTCTGGCTTAGTCCAATAGCGCTAAGCCGTTAACTCACTCAATACATTTGATTATTAATAATTTTCGGAGTGAAGCTAAGGCAGCGGCCAATATTGCATCCACAGCGCATTCACGACAATATTACTATTCTGCTTATCCAATGAAATAGAAATAAGATGAGTACTGAGCAAGTCGCGAATCTGAATGTTAGGGCTGAATACTTACTTATCGCTGTATCATATTTTCCTTCCTGAATCGCCACTTTAGTCCAGAAGTGATATGAAATGACTAAAAGGATGATAACTTGCGTAGCAGTATCGGGTATGACTAACTTCTAATAGTGTATCGGTATTCATTATGATGCCTCAATAATTTAGTTTTAAGTAAATCTAGCACCAACATAGGCTTTAAATGAGTCAATATGCTTTCTTAAATAGAAATGTGACTTGATAGGTTCATTATGTTTTTAAGATGTGAACTGTGGATAATCTTGAACATTCTAATCGCTAGCTCTAAGGTAGTAAGTCTTTAGCATCACAATCTAACACTTCAGCGATTTCATATAGTTTTTCTAACGTAATGTTTACTTCACCACGTTCAATACGTCCCACGTACGAGCGATCAATATCGGCTAGTAATGCGAGTTTATCCTGAGAAACACACATTTCTTTTCTTCTAACTTTAATTTTCAATCCAACATTAATCGCTAAGTCTTTCATTTTAAATCATTCTAAAAATGAAAGACTATCCGCTCTTGTCACATTAAAAACAACGGACTATAATCCGCATTTTTTAATGCGCTTAAGTGCAACTCTTGGATTTTAAACGATGCCTAAAAAACCGATAAAAGTTACAACGTCAATATATTCAATTTTTATCACTGATGATTTGAATAATTTTACAGTCAGTGAAATGAGAAGTGCTTATATGGAAACCACCGGTGAAACAGATCCTGTTCTTTCACGAAAGATGGTTTATCGGCAAATTATGCGTCTACAAAAATTAGGTATGCTTGAAAAGGTTGATTCTGAGAAGGTAAAAGAACATCGCTATAATAAAACAAATATGTTTTACCAAGTCGGTTTAACAACTGAACAAATCAAAAGTAAACAAGTAAGTCCAATGCTTGTAAAGAGTCCTAAAAAAATCACTAGTTCATTGTTAGATGAACGCTTAAAGCAGTGTGAAGTGGACTTGATCGCAAGTATTGCTGAGTCAGAAGAATACATGGCATTGTACAAGTCACTACCTGAATTAAAAGAGCACTTAGAGTCTAATTACCTACAGTCTCGTGAGTACAGCTCTAAGTTATTAGGGCAAATCAAAGCGATAAAAAGTGTTATTACATACCAGAAGAAGCAATGATGAAATTGAGACCTTGGCAAGAAGAGTGTGTACTGACAGCTGTTGAACATTTTAAACATACCAGCAAGCATTTTTTATGTTTAGCAACGCCAGGAGCTGGCAAAACTATGATGGCAGCAGAGCTAGCTGCGAGTTTGCATGAGTCTAAGCTTATCGACTTTATTTTATGCTTTTCACCATCAATCAATGTAGCCCATAGTATTCGAGATAGGTTTGCTCAACGCTTAAATTGCCGGTTTGATGGTGTTATCGGGGCATTAGGTTGTTCATACACATACCAAAGCTTATTGTTTTTTAATGATGATTTTTGGCAAATCATGGAGAACCATCGCGTATTGGTTATTTTTGATGAGATCCATCATTGCTCTGGATCGAAAATTGAAAACGCAAATGCATGGGGTGAGGAAATTATATTAAAGATTCAATCTCAGGCTGCCTATACCTTAGCATTAACAGGTACGCCGTGGCGCTCAGATAAGGCTCCTATAGCTCTTTCTAATTATATCGAGCCAGATGGTGCTATTCAATGTGATTACGTCTACGGGCTTAATGAGGCGGTGAGAGACTATGTATGCAGAAATCCTAAAATTGTTTTAATTGATAATGAAAAGCTTACTGTTACTCAAGAAAATAAAGTTTCAAAAGTATTCTCAAGTTTTCAGGCTCTATTAGACTACCCCTCGGTATCCTACCAAGCGATTATAACTAACGATACTGCGATCCGTTATGTATTAAGTTTATCATGCAGTAAGTTAAGTGAAATAAAATGTATAAACCCAAGTGCAGCCGGTTTAATTGTCGCATCTTCAGTTGAGCATGCAGAATATATTATGAATATTCTACAGATTGAATTTAAGCAAAGTGCGGTATTAGTGACTTATAAGCAACCCGATGCTCAGTATCTGATCGATCAATTTCGTCATAGTGATACGGAATGGATAGTGTCAGTTAATATGGTTTCTGAAGGCATAGACCTCCCTCGTTTGCAGGTATGTTGTCATTTGAGTCACGTTAAAACTGAATTATATTTTAGACAGGTGCTAGGTCGAATTTTACGTATGAATAACGCTCAAAATAAAGATGCATGGCTTTATACGTTTGCAGAGCCGTTACTTAGTGAATTCGCATTGAGAATTCAGCAAGAGATCCCTGATGTAGAAGTTATAATGGATAATAATATTAAAAAGGTACCTAGCTTTAATGCATTAAATAAACGGGGTTTCGTTGGGAAAAGGAATGGAAGCTTAGCTCTAGACATGGGGGGGGAGAGTATTTCAGAACATCAATTATTACCTTATGCCATCTATCAAAATAAAAGTTGTATAGATGATTTTACATTTGAGATTAGAGGCGATTTTAGGGAAAAAGTTATAAATACTTTTAGTTCACCATTTTAAGTTATATTTGTATGTATAGTTAAAATGAGGCTTGGATTTCTTTAACCATGTGAGGCGTTATGTTGACAGTGAATAGTGTTAGATATGTTGGTTCATATAAATTGCAGGTAAGTTTGTCTGATGGAGCGATGGGCTTGTTTGATGTAAGTAACTACATCACAAAAGGTACATTTAAAGAACTATCTAATGAAACATACTTAAAGTTGGTTGAAGTTGATGACTCAAGTATGGGTATCTGTTGGCCAAATGGTCAAGATTTTAGTGCTGATACACTGGAATGTGAACTCGACATTATAAATAGTCATATTTGGGATTCGTTTTTTAAGGCTGAAGAAAGTGCTTCTGATGATTTTATGATAGAACGTGAATGTACGATTAAAGATCTATTAAAAGCTACCGGAAAGCATTAATGAGGCTCTATGAAACTGAATGTAATAATATTTTTGATGTTATTACTGATAATAAATCAGAAGCATCACGCTTAGAAACTCGCTCTGATTTGATGATAACTATCCGTGAAATTATTAATGCAACAAGAAAAAGGTATCACCCAACGCGTGTTAGCTTGCCTTAATACTAGGCATATTGGTAAATTAATTTTGTCATGATAAGAGGACAATTAAATGAATTATTTTGAAAAGGATCCCTTCTAGGTATTTAAACCTGGAGGGAAAATGAAGAAACTTAAACAACAATATCTAAATTTTGAAAAACATAAAAAAATTGATTATGTGTGGAATGTCTACCCAAATGTGCGAAGTGGTACACATAAAGATTTTAGTACAAAGCAAGAAAAAAGCTTTTATTATATGCATTTAATTGAATGTGAAGGTTATCCTATAAAGCTAAGAGCAGCTAGAGGTAGAGTATTAGCAGATCCTTGGAGTGACTATCCTTCCTATGTTTATGATGTAGCTAAAAGCTGGAAGCATAACTCAAACAGACGTCATCAATTTTATAAATAATGTTTAATATCTAGTCCTATCAATTTATTTTTGATAGGACTTTATCTTGAACTTACGGTCACATAGCCTTTATGTAAGATCAGAGCCTAGTTATGGTTAGCTACGTGAAATCTAGCGAACTAACGCTCTGAAGTGGTCAACTAATTCTAGGCTCGTAGCTAACTAACCTGCTTATATTCTTTAATATAACGATACAATGTCGCCACACCGACCCCTGCAGCCTTAGCGGCGGCTTCTTTACTCAAACTTTATTGATGTACTCAAGAGCTGCCTTACATGCTTTAACTGTTTTAGGGTTAACTTGTTTGCCTTTGTGTCCAGCTCTGGCTTAGAGCAACAACGCTAAGCCTGTGATCAATCAAAATTGTGACTCAATCAAAATAGTCTAATTTTGAGCGTGCTTGTAACAAGCTTTGGGGCTGTTAGCGATTATCTATCTCGTTAAGAGGCTTGGTGTGAGTTAGAACTGTAATTATGATTGTTGTATTTTTACATACAGACGTCAGTATAATAAGCTTATGTGATAAATATAGGGGGGTATCGTTTATGAACCTTGAAAAAATGAAAGAGTTGAGCGCTGAAATTGAGAACGAAATGCCTTGGCTTAAAGGGCTAAACTCTCATGAGGAATATCAAAAACTAATATCACTACTAGATGAATTAGTTGAAAATTATGAAGATAACAAGCGTCTAATTGATTTAATGTGGCCTGTTTTGCACTCATATGAAGAAAACTCAGAGTATTTTAAGGCGTTTAATGAACGAATAGCATTATTGACTTCTAGTCAGGTAATGATCAGAGTAATCCTAGATCAGAATTCTTTAACCACTTCAGACCTATCATTCGAAATTGGTACAAAAGAACAGGTAGAAAAGATCTTAACGGGACATGATAAATTAACGGATAGAAGCATAAAAGCTTTATCAAAAAGATTCGCAATATCAGAAATCATGTTTGAGTAAGGTCCCAATCGCATAACAGTGCGTTTAAGTGTAAGAGCTATTTACAACGTGTAGTGCTACAGTGAATTTGGCCGTTTTCATCGAAGATTCCAATACAAAACCTTATCTGAATAACTATAAATAGAATAAGTGTTCTAACAAGGTTATGTCCAGTTCTGGCTTAGTCCATTAGCACTAAGCCGAATTTTCCACATCACATAATTAATTAGTTAATTAGTTAATTAGTTAATTAGTTAATTAGTTAATTAGTTAATTAGTTAATTAGTTAATTAGTTAATTAGTTAATTAGTTAATTAGTTAGTTAGTTAGTTAGTTAGTTAGTTAGTTAGTTAGTTAGTTAGTTAGTTAAAGCATAAACCCACTCACAATATGTACATATCGATTTGTTATATATTTGCTCATGTAAGTAATGGGAGTGATTTTCAGCTACCGCGGATAATATCCATATTTAAGATACCATCACCTATCAGAAATATTACTTTTAGATATGTCTGTATATAACCTTATTGTACTTGAGAACATACTTTCAAGATTTTCGATAACATCTGGTCTCACAATAATATCAGAACCTTGTAGTTGGTGCGATTCAACATCGAACTGCTGTCCCCTAACTCGCCAATGTCGGCAAACGAGCAAAGGGTCTCCATTCTCATCTTTCCAGACAAGCTTTTCAGCAAAGTGAGGTGGTATTATTTCGCATGCTAAAGCAAGTTCTTTTGGCGGTGTCAATACCAAGTTACTACCTAGCCAATCTTTACATCTCGTAATGCCTAATAACTGTGTCCAGATATCTACAGGTCTCGAATGTATTTGAATAATGCCCTCACACCACCAAAGAGATTTATCTCCGTCTAAAAATGGAAAGTAATTACTTTGACAGACTGCATTTTTCGGAACAACCGCTGCACCAGAAAAAACCTTTATTACCTCTGTTGGTCTTGAAAAGCTATGTTTTTCACTTATATATTGTTCTTCTATACAGCCAATCTGAAACCAACCGTCATATCTGGAATCCCCCTCTACGACTCGAAGTTCAGACGAACCAGAAGCCAAATCACTTGGTTTATCCCAATTAGGTCTAGGCACTCTACTATTGTAAATAGCTAAATGCAGGCCAAGATCAGGCTGAATTTGTTCTAAAAATAAAAGCTCATCTTCTTTATGGATTTCATTGCTCAGTAAACATGCTTGATCATGTAAAACAGCGTAAAATAATTCAAATTGCCAAAAAACAATACCGACTGGTGGATAGCCTTTACCGTCACGACCCAAAGAAAGTTCCAACCGCTCTCTAATTTTATCATTATTATCTTCACCACTGATTATAGAATTAAACTCTCGCCACATTCGTTCAGGTAATTCAGTATCAATACTGGATAACAACTCTAAGGATTCGTTGAGGTCGTAATTGAAAATAGATTTTGCTTCTTCAGCTGTGACTTCTGGATATTTGCTCACATCAGTTGGTTGAACATTACTTACATGGGTGACGTTTATGCCAGCTCTTTCCAATAATGAAAATGAAAGAACTGCTGCTCCCCATATTTGAGTTCGAGTATAATTAGATAATATTTCTTCAAGGTAAACTGTTATTTTATAAGGTTCTTCTTCACAATATAATAAAAGCTGAAGAACTAACAGGAGGTCTGTTATAGTCGTATCTTGACTGAACCACCACTCAAGTGGACGACCAACAGATTCAGGGCAATGAGTAAAGGCTTTCATTAAACCATTGAGTGCTGAAAGCTTCCTTGATGTTCTTGGTTCAGACAATCTCGCAAGCAAGAGTAAGACTAGACCTTCGTTGATACTCCAATCAACTAATTCATTTCTATTGAATTTGGCAAACCAAGTATTTTCAGATGTGAGCGGCAAGCGTCTTGATATGACATCATAAACTTCGTTCCAGCAGTCTACCGCAACGTTATGATCACCCCACTCTGAAATTCGTTGTATTAAGCCTTTTGAAATACCAGCTCCGTACTCAGTGTTTCTAAGTCTAAAAGAAACTTCATCTGCAACTGTACTCTCCGCAAGAGCTTTATCTAATGAAATAGCTTTATGTAGAACATTGCAATGAGATGTCCCCCCAAAACTATGCCAACCACCACCACCTCTTGATTGAGTATATGCTAGTGCGTACGCTACCGTAGCTAGAGAATTAGCTCCGGCATTTTCTAGATACATAGCCAACTCGCCTAATGGGTGAGTATCTGTTGTATATATTGAAATTTCTCTAGCATAAAAGTACAAAATACGTCGAGCACTAACCTGATCGTTATTGCTTAACATTTCATCTAATTTATAGGATAAATAAATTGAAACTTTCTGAATTTCATCTTGTTTTTTAGATGATAATGGGTCAGAAAGGCTGCGAATTCCTTTAATAATATCCGAAAACGATGGATTTTCAGGAAAAGGTAATGTGACAACTGAAAATGAAAATGACTCTGACTTATCAACATTTAGAACAGAGTCTTTTTCAGTGCTTTTTTTAGAAGATATATCCAGATTACAATCAATAAAAACACCACGGCCAGATATTGTGTTTTCAATCTCAATAGCTGCATCGTTATTATAACTTTTTGCATCATTTGCAGCTTCAGCATAAAGCCTAACTATCCTTTCTCTAGCTATTTCGTGGTTTTCTTCAAAAAGTAATTCAATTGGCTCAAGACGCTCTTTTGAAACCTTTTTTCCCTCTCCTTCATATTCAACTTCAAAGGGAAGAGTTTCCCAAAGCGCATCAACAAGAATTGGATTCCCTTTGTTATAAGAAGATTTTGCTACAGACCTTAAAGCCCTCATCGTTGGCCAACTTTCTATACCGTCATCTTCAAAAATAGTGCGAGTTAAAACAACCATCGCATTCGTAGGATCTATTCTAAGTAACTCATCAAACCAAGCATTAGGAGCATGTTTAGTTGAACGGCCATCGGTATGGCGGAGTACAGCTCCAATATATGGTTGAATTTTGTCTAGAGCGTCTAAAGCCAGATCCTTTGATACTTTACCTAATGAAGGAATCGTTTCAATTACATCAAATAACGTAATATCTTTCCTCCACCCATACCCTGTTAGATAAACTCCAACCTCTTTCCAAGTTTCAACAGCTCTTTTTTTAAGGCCTATTTTCATTTCCATTGAGGCTCGTTGCATAGAGTAAGTAGCGTGCGTTGAATAGTATGTTCCTTTAACATTTAGAAGTTTTATTTGCTCCTCAATTGTAAAACAAATAATGTCTCCAGCGACGATTGAAGTTGAATACGGTAGTAACAAATCAATAATAGTTCCTACCGATATTGGTCCTCCATCTTCTTGATCAATTCGAGTTGCGGTACTCCTACTAACATTTTCAATAATGTCTAGAACATAGCGCCATTCTTCTTTTGTATTTATTAAGCTAAAGCCTATAGCTAGACTCTCCTTAATTGCACCATGAATTCTATATAAATCACACGCTCTAGGATCTCCGACGAAAGGGCGAACATCTTCATTTAAAATAGAAAAAACTGAGCAAATATCGAAAGAGAGGTTAGAATGACTAGCAGCTTCAACCTTCGATAACGCTAAGATATAACGTAACCAACATCTATACCAACCAATGCCTTGAACTCTATGAACTTCATTTTTAATTACTTCATCACCAACACCACTTTGCGAAAATAGGCGGATTAATGCTACCCATGTTTCTATATTCTTAGCTTCTGGCCACCCCGAATCTACACCTATATCAATTGTTTCAGGCTTCACGTCTTTAATAACAGAAAAATCAAGGAGGACACCAAACTCCATACACATAGCGATAAAAGGTGGAAAGGACACTAAAGAAAGTGCTTCTTTAGCAAAACCTTTTGCTAGTTCAATATCACCATTTCTTACGCACTCATCTGCAATACCCAGGCGTAACGCGAAGCTAATGATGTGACAATCTTGATTATCAAATCGAAACGCCAACTTTTTCATCGTTGATATGAAGCCATTCCGCGAAAAGCGCATTGAAACGTTCCGAATAAAGCATAACTTGGGATTTTTAGTGCTATTTTGAAGATAAAGATAAAAACGACGAAGCATCCGCCAACTAAGCCCCTGGCTCATGCGTCCTTGTATTTTCGCTAGGTTTATACTCTCTCCGTGTGTTAGAAATTTATTATGATCAAAGTCCTTTCCATAACTTGACTCACCAACATTGTTAGGTAAAGCTAAGTATTCTTGCCATGGTGCTATTCCACCTGAGTCATCTACAAGTAGACAAGCATACAGACCATCGTCATATGACAAAGTGGGCTTTCCATCAAACAATAACCGTTCTGCTAAATTATTATGTCCAAATAACTCTCCGTACGTAATCCAAAAATCACGCCAAGAATGTCCATCTTCAAAACAGGTTGATAAGGCGCGCCTAAGTTCTGCACACCGAACCAATATTGCCCAATTACGCTCCCTACCAGCTACATCTGCTGTAATCGCCAAATTTGCTTGAATGGCATCAATGGGGTGACCACTACTTACGCTTTCTGAAACAAAAGAGTAGCTAACCAGATTAAATATCTCTTCGTACTTTTCTGCCCTGCGCAATGCCGGAAGTAAAAAGCGATAACTCTTCGCATTTTGATAAAGACCTTGACGTTCCAGCCAATCAATAACAGGTGAAAGCACATCATTTAGACTTTGGCCTTTTCTCTCCAACTCATTAAGCATGAAACGTCTGAAACTTTCATGAAAAATACGAACTCCGCCTTGGCCTGTAACCTGAATAAGTATAGGTGATAGGGCTACCAAGGCTTTAGGTATCCAAGATGATAGTAGCCCCGGTACAATTTCCTTTAACTCTGCCTCAGAGACAGAAAAATCAATAACACCAAATAAATCAGCAATTACTTGGGCTTGACTTAAGATTTTTTCATATAAGTATTTATAATAAACAACAATATCACCGTTGATATTTGGTGACGATTGGAGCCAATCTTCGGGGTTACCTGTAACACCAGTCTGAAGTTCTGAAATCAACCCCTTGCATAGATATCTAACATACAGAGGATTTCCATCACTTTTATCTGCAATCGTTGACAGAACTCCCTGTATTTTACTCGTGTGACTTATACCAACTAATTTTAGGGTTTGCACAACCCCATGTAGCTTTGATAATGTTGGTTGCAAGTGGTCTCCTGGTTGAGAGCCAATTATCAATTTCACACCTTTCGGTATTTTTAAAGTAGAAAGACGTTCAACGATATCAGTTTCATCATCACTTAATACATTAGAAGATGATTTCACTCTAGATATATGATCTAAACCATCGATAATAAGAACTATACGTTTTCCTAGCTCAACACTACGAGCTAGAGTTTCTTCTAAGGTACGTAAATCGGCGGATAATCGTGTTGAACCTAAATTAATTTCAGAATCAGCCTCATGAAGTTCAGATATTATATTTGCAAAAAATACATCAGTGGTGACTCTGCGCTCTATTAACTCATCTCCAGGTTCAAGGTAGCAATAATGGCGAGCTACAACATAATCACTAGCTAACTCTTCACCAAGACAAGTTAAATCCCACGACTTACCAGCCCCTGGAGGTGCTGTGACAATGTGAAATCCATCTTGTTCCAATCCTTTTGTGATAGTTTTTCTAAATGCAGGTCGATCATAAAAATAGTTTCTATCTAATGGGAAGGCTTGAGATACACGTCCAAAATCTGTTCTTATTTCCAAATTCTTAGAGATCTCATCAGGAAGCAAAGTCGCTTCTTGAGTTCGAGCAAGATTTGCCAATGATATAGCTAAAGCTGCAACATCTTCACTTTGTCTGCCTGCATTAGGGTACTGTCCTATGCCTACCTGCTCACGTAGAAGGTCGAGAACAGAAGACTCAAGCGGGCCAGGGTTTAGAAGGTCTGTTGAGGCTGAGGGCAGTTGAAGTTCAATTATAAACTTATCACAAAATGCAACAAAATCACTTCGCTGAAACTCGGAAGATTGTTGCATAAACCCTTCCAAAACTGGCCAAATAGGGTTGCAATCGGAAGGCCAAATTAAATCAGATTTAAGTTTATAATGACTTACTCTGGTTCCTTCAAATGTTGGTTCAGCACTAACAGTTTCAAGTAAACCTAGCAAATCGTCATTGATTACTGGAGGTTGCCAGGTAGCACTTAGTCTATATTCCTCTACATTATACGAACTCCTAATATGAGTCAGTACAAGTCGGTCTATTCGTAAAGTTGACTTATTACTTGTAAAATCGGAACGTGTTATGGACCTAGATTTATTGAGGCTCGATTTGATTTGTTTCCTATAAACGCGCCCTGATATGATAATTTCTAAATCATCTAAGCGATCATCCTCAACCTGTTTTTTATCAACAGTAACACTATCACATTTACCTATAATAGCCTTGATCAAATAATATGCCGTAGCAATATCCTGATAACGATAACCTGTATGAGCGGGCTTTAAATTACCTTTATTTTTAACCATATTTGTAATATCTCTCTATTATCATTATATTCAATCACATGCATATTTATAACTCTAAGGCTCTATCGCCATCAGCATCTAACACCACTGGTTTTACAATGTGAGAAATGGGCGTTATTTCGCATTACAATCGCTCACTCTATATTGCGAACGGAAGTCTTAATTCCTCAATTAGATTAAGGATCATTATTTTGGCTTAATGAACTTGTACAACTAGAACAACTAGAACAACTAGAACAACTAGAACAACTAGAACAACTAGAACTATAGCTTTTGATCTATTAGCAAAAGTAGTATGATTTAACCAATGTAACCTATTGTTGAATATAATAAAATAAAAAATGCTTAGAGAAAAATTATCACATATTGAAAGAGAAGAAGGTCGCGCTCTATATAAAGATAGAGACCTAGTGAAACATGATCTAGATAAAATTATTTCTTTGACTTTGAGAAGGTGCGTTGACGGTGATTGGGATGAAGACTTTATTACCCGATCCATGCTGTCAAATATAAGAGATTGCTTTTCAGAAATCCACCTAATAAAAGATCAGGAGATGGGTAGACCTTCGGTATGCCAGATACAGGCATATAAAAACCGAAAGGTTGATAACTATGAGCCTGATTATGGTGACATAGGAATTATAGTAAGGCTTAATTTAGGAAAAGGAAAAATTTTGGAGGGGGTAGCTCTTCTGGAGGCAAAGCGTATATACACTCCAGATGAAAATATTGACGATGTACCTTCCCCTATCTTTAAAGCCCTAAAATTTGATCAACTCAGCAAACATACTGCAAACACATCTAATCATAGAACAGTACTCTATGACTTTCACGATAAAGGCTTACGTAGGGTCTACAGTGTAAAAACACTCCCCTCACAGCATATGCTTGTAGCTAACGTAAAAGATAGGTCGATCTATCCTTTAACTGAGGACTTTTCGTATAGTCTTGTACATAGGTATATGTGTGGTTATGAACTTAACTACGAAACTGAAATTATCGAAGGGTTTAAAGGTAATACAACAAAAGAAGCAGCAAAACGTTACCTTCTTGAACTAGATTTCTGTTCAGAAGAAGATTTCGATAAAGGTAATGACTCCATAGGTAAAAATATTAACTCAGATATGTATCGACCCCTAGACCCCGGCTTTTTAGAAGCTGATGGTTGGTACCCTAAACGAAAAGTAGCATAATATATGGCTCAAGGGGATTCCAAAAAAGTGACATAAAGTAGTTTTAATCTAAACCATAAAGTTTAGATTAAAAGTGTTAACTCACTTTTGTCTATCTCCAGCTAGCTGCCACGGCTAACTCGGTTCTGCCCCGAGATGAGTTTAGGCTCTTATTCTCTTACGACTTTGATAGGCCTTTACAGAGTAGTTATAGTGATTGTACTATCAAAAGAGTGAAGTGATTGAGACTATGAGAGTATCTATAAAAACAAGTGATGCTAGGGCTAGCTCTACTTCGATATACCCAATGAGTACCTTAAAAGCCTAGAACGGCAAGAGCCGTATTTTTGTAAAGGATTTTCGGGGGAAACTATCTTAAATATTCACTTAAAACTCTTATTTTTACAAAATGAGTTTTTTTTGTAATGCAATTTAGGTAACGTGAAGCACCTTAAGTCAACTGGAGCCTGACTTCGCACTCACTCACTCACTTGGATGGGGTGTTTTTAGTCCATATAAAGAAAGTATAAAGATAAAATATATCCTGAAGAATAACTGGTACTGGTATATGAAAAGCAGTTTCGGTATTAATTAAAAATAGACTGTACTAGCTATCAAAAAGGCGCATTCAAGTTATTAAATGCGCCTTTTTAGTATTCACTGTTTAATCTGCTTATTTGCCCATTATGTAGAAACGGGCTTTGCGATTATTTAAAAACAGGTTTCCCAACAGGTAATATTTCATAACCAAATTCGCCATTCAGTACTTGTGCCATACTGAAATACATCGCACTTAGTCCACAGAAAATACCAACATAACCAGCGATTACACCAATTACTGCACTGCCACTAAAATCACGAATAGCTAAAAGGAAAAATAATGCTGTTAATGAAGCAAATATGATTTGTTTTGCACGTGGGTAACGTAATGAACCAACGAATAGACCCGCAGTAAATAAGCCCCATAATAACAAATACCACGCCATGAATGGTGCAGGGCTCGCCGCTACGCCCATTTTAGGCATTAAGATCAGACCAACTAATGTTAACCAGAAAAAGCCATACGAGATAAAGGCAGTTGTTCCAAACGTATCACCACGTTTGTAACATAAAATACCCGCAATAATTTGGCTAATACCACCGTAAAAAATACCCATTGCAAGTATCATTGAATCCATTGGGAAAAAACCCGCATTATGGATATTTAATAAAACGGTCGTCATACCGAAGCCCATTAGGCCCAGTGGTGCTGGATTAGCTAGTTGTTTAGACATTAATTATAAAACCTGTCGAATATAAAGAGGCGGCGATTGTAGATTAATAATTCTAACAGGGCAATTTTTAATAGTTTAAAATATCAACAAAACCACAAATATAATTTAATTGTAACGTTGTAAACAATAAAAACAAATTAAAATAAAAAGTTAAATCATTTAACAATTAACATTAAAGCAATAACATTAAAGTTCAAACCATTGATATCCAAAGCTTAGCCATATGTGAATTGTTAAATTAAAATAAAGAGAGGAATGTATACACTCTATTTTCATTTAAATAAAGCAACTGAAATTAATTCAACAAAAGTTATTCTCTTTATTTATAAATAATCCAATGTATATTCCAATCAGTTATATAAAGCATCTATTATATGTTTTAAAACTAAATTCGTAGTTTAATATAACTTTATAGTATATTAGATTTATTAAAGTTAAATAGTCAAATAATTAATTTAGTGTGGCTTATTAACGATAATTAAATTTAATAAATCACACTGACAAGCGAGTAATTACAACCCAGTAATGAGTTGGTTACCACTCACCAATATTTTGCATTGAAGCCCAAGGTTCTTGTGCTGCTAATTTAGCGCCTTTTTGTAATAACTCGATAGAGATGCCATCCGGTGAGCGGATAAATGCCATATACCCATCACGTGGTGGACGGTTGATAATGACACCAGCAGCCTGTAAATCTGCACATGTAGTATAAATATCTTCAACTTCGTAAGCCAAGTGACCAAAATTACGACCACCTTCATACACTTCTTCATCCCAGTTATACGTAAGTTCAAGGGTTGGACGAGAAGTTTGTTTCGCTTGCTCCGCATCACCAGCGGCAGCTAAAAAGATAAGGGAAAAGCGTGCAGCTTCATAATCATTACGTTTAACTTCAATTAAACCAAGTTTATTACAGTAAAAGTCTAAAGATGCTTCTAAATTTTTGACACGAACCATCGTATGTAAGAATTGCATAACACGTCCTATACAGCTGAGAGATATTAAAGAATGGTTGCCGTAATGGTACCACAAATAAAAAGGCGCTAAGAATATCGTTCTTAACGCCTTATATCATAGCTATTCAAACTCAAGTTTAAGCCTGCACAGATTAGTACTAATTTACTGGTGTGTATAAGTTATTCTTATAAACTAAACTACCCCATAGTGCATTAGCTTTCGCCATAATGACCATATCTTTCGATACTGGCTTACTGATCAAGTTCGTAGTATTTGCATCGTAATGGTAGCTAGATTCGGGCTTTTCTGGTTGGAAAATAACGACATCATTATTATTATCCATCCACGCAAAGTTCTTATAGAACTGCATCATTGCACGTAACTTAGATGGGTCGATATCATGTGTCATGTCATGACCAATCATTGGCGTTACACTATCAATACCAGCCAGCGACAATAATGTTGGTAGCAGATCGATTTGACTTGTTAAGCGATCATCCTGACGCGGCTTCACATCACCACCGAAGATCACAGCTGGAATGCGGAAATGATCAATAGGTACCAGTTGGTTTCCGTAAGCACGCGAGTCATGATCCGCAATCACCACGAAAATAGTGTCTTTCCAATACGACGATTTTTTCGCTTTATCAATAAAGGTTCCTAATGCGTAATCTGAATATTTAGCTGCATTTTCACGAGTTTGCTTCGGTGTATTATATGCTGTAATACGATTATCAGGATAATCAAACGGGCTATGATTCGATGAAGTAAACACTAAACTAAAGAATGGCTTATTTTGCTTAGACAACATGGCAAATTGCTCATCAGCTTTATCGTACAAATCTTCATCTGATGCGCCCCAAGCACCAACAAACTTAGGGTTATTAAAGGTTGGGAAATCTTGCATATCAGCAAAACCGTTACCTAAAAAGAAGCTTTTCATGTTGTCAAAATGGCTCTCACCACCATAAATAAACTGGGTGTGATAGCCTTTTTTCTTTAATAAATCTGCCGCTGTGAAGAAATTAGTTTGGCTTTTACCTAATTTAACAACAGAGCGGGCTGGCGTTGGGGAAAACCCAGTCGTAACAGCCTCAATACCTCGTACTGAACGCGTACCAGTTGCATACATACGGTTGAAGTTCCAGCCTTCTTGTATGATAGCATCAAGGTTTGGCGTCAATGGTAATCCACCTAAAGCACCGACATATCGCGCACCTAAACTCTCTTGCAACAAAATAACAATGTTTTTTGGTTTTCCTTGATAAGTCGCTTTGCGCATAGCAAGACTGGGTTGTTCGTTTGATACAAACTGCTCGGCAGAAAGGTCTGTCGATTCACGGACCAAATTAATAATTTGTTGCGTATCCATCTTACCGTAATATTTAAACGCATCATCTTCACCCTGCATTTGTTTCACGGCGAATAATAATGAATAAGGCGAATTCAATGCCAAATCATTCATCAGAGGATCGGTTGAAAACGCAATCATTGCAGGATTCATCGGACGATGCCCCAAAGTAGAACGGGCCCCCATCACACAAACAGCTACCACACACAACGCTAATACAGGACGCCAGTACCAACTAGGGAATGTTAGCCCTTTAACAAGGTGACCACTTAATTTCCACCCACCCAGCACGGTTATAATTGACGCAACCATACCAATAAATAACTCGAGCTTATAGCCACTCCAAAGCATGCCAAACACTTCTTTCGGATAAACCAAGTACTCGACAAACAGACGGTTCGGGCGAACATCATACTCCATAATAAATGAAGGTGTCGCTAGCTCCATATACATTACAAACCACAAGCCTGCAACGATCCAAACACGAAGTATTACATGCCAAATCCGCCCAACCAAACCATCGTTAGAAAGAAAACACGTCAGCATTGCTGGTAATACCAACAGATAAGACAAACTCGCTATATCGATCCGTAGACCACTAAGAAAAATCGTCCCCCAACCGCTAACGTCAGTAACACGGTCAGCCTGCCAGAGGCTTAGCCCTAGGCGGGAAATGTTTAATATAATGAGGCAAATAAGGAATGTAGTAACAATGGGGTAAAATACACCCAATCGTCGTTTTGAAGAGTTAAGCATTAAATGTCCTTTCGCTAAAAACTGCGTTCCATTTCTACATGAAACGATTAATTCAGCATGATTATAAAGAACACAACAAAACCATAAAATACTTTATTACAATGTCTTACAAACGAATACATTGCCTTACAGAAAAAATATAGATTAATTCAAATAAATAATACTTAAAATTTAGCAGAAGGTTCTGCGTACAACGTTATTTATAATTATTTTGTACAGACAGTCTACATAGAAAATATCAATATAGACTGAAAAATGAATGCTATTAAAGAATGGGTTGCCCTAATGATATCACAACGCGTTGATTTTTTTGTCGTTCAATAATATTACTATTGGATGCTATTTGGCTTTTCTCACCATAACCATTGGTTTTAATTTCTAAGTTTTTAAGACCATTGTCTAAAAAATATTGTTTAATGTTTTCAGCTCGTAACGAGGAAGTTTGTAAATTTTGTAGCTCGTCGCCATAGCTACCGGTATAACTATCAACTACAACAACATTAATATCAGGACTGTATCGTAAGAATTCACTAATCATAGCTAAACGTTGCTGGCTTTGCTGTGTTAACTCATCACTTGCAACATTAAAATCCAGCACTGAATAAGCAATATCATCCAAGCTATAGGGTAATAAGTTACTCACGCATTCTAGAAATTCTTGGTATTTATTTTGGAAGTTAACCGAAGACAGGCCGACGCTAATAAACTCACCGCCACGGTACCAGTCTCGAAAGTAAAAGGTTGGATAATCCCCCGAATCTAATGAATCAAGCATGCGCCAAGCAGGTTGCTCACTTACATAACCAGTAAATTGGCGATACAGTTTCACATCAGCAAGATCTTGGGCTGCACTCCCTGGCTTCCAATTTGGTGGGACAGAACGTAATGAAGCCATTTCAGCTTTCGCAGGTAGACGTTTCATATCTAATTCAAAATCAAGGTTGATTAATTTCGATGCGCGACTAGTAAAAATAGCTTGGCCATAACGAGGAATATCATGCTTCAGGCTACATTGAACAGGCGTAGAACGACTATTTTCCCATTGAGAGAATTCGTAATTGGCCGCATAGTTTTTCATGTTAGCAGAAGCACTTGCTGAACCAAAAGCAACAAGTGAAGCAATTATAAAATGTTGGCAGTTGATCATACGGTTCAAAACCCTGTTTATGCGAAGCCCATATTAACTTATCGGTATTAGGTTAGATAACTTGAGTTACTTTTCTATAAATATCTTAAAATATCTTAAAAAGTAAAAACGCCTAAAATTGATTCCTGTTGATTATGCCGACAACTAACAACAAATTAGTAAAGTTGATTAGAGGACAAGCAATTATTATGGCATAATCCTATTCAAGTCAACATTAATTAATGATCACATGAGCACAACTGAAAAATCAGCTTTTAGCCAACGATTCCGTGGCTACTTCCCTGTCGTTATCGATATCGAAACAGCGGGATTTAATGCACAAACAGATGCTATGTTAGAGATCGCAGCTTCAATCCTAGAAATGGATGAAGATGGTTATCTTAAAATTTCGCATACCTTACACTTTAACGTTGAACCGTTTGAAGGGGCTAATTTAGAGCAAGCAGCCTTAGATTTTACCGGTATCGACCCTACAAACCCACTACGTGGCGCCGTACCTGAACGCGAAGCGATCACCGAAATCTATAAAGCCGTGCGTAAAAGCTTAAAAGAAACAGGTTGTCACCGTGCGATTATGGTTGCCCACAACGCAGCATTTGATCATAGTTTTTTAAGTGCGGCATCCAGTCGAGAAAAGATTAAACGCAACCCTTTCCATCCTTTTGCTACTTTTGATACTACGACACTTGCTGGTCTAGCCGTAGGTCAAACAGTACTTGCTAAAGCATGTATGGCTGCAGGTATCCCTTTCGATCATAAACAAGCACACTCTGCTAAATACGATACGGAACAAACTGCAGAACTGTTTTGTTATATTGTGAACAAATGGAAAGATATGGGCGGTTGGCCACTTCCTGTTCCAGAAGAAGAAACAGAAGAAGAAACAGAACTAGATACAGTAAGTGATACCACGTTAAAAACTGAAAGCGAATAAATCATTATGCCCCTTTGTACAACAAATATATCGCGAACCTTTCGTGAACCGTATGTTGTGACTATGATAGGGGCAAAATATAAAATATGAGTATCACTGCTTAAAACTTCCCCTTAATACCGATGATCGTCGTATTTGTATCACTTTCATAATGAAAATGTAACACTGTCGCGCCATAGCTTACTCCAGCCAGACACCCTAATACGTTTGCCACCATGTCATTTTTACTAAACTCATTCCCTTCTTGGCTCGCATCATACGTTTCCTTCAAAACTCCAATAGATAAACCAACGAGAATAGTCTGCCACCAACTTTCTGTGTACATCATAGTTGTACCGCAAATAACCGTCTCGGCAATAAAATGTTTCTGTTTATCATTTTCTATACCTCCGGCATTTACAGAAGTAGAAATCAATATGAGTGAAACCCAGAATATACGTCGACACAGTGGCATAACTAGCCCAACCAATTGATGTATAATTCGGATAGATTTATTCACATAAGCCGAATAGGGAATGAAATACCTATAAAAGCGAGTACTGATTAAAATAATATTGATTTTATTGTTGTTTATTTTCGCTAAATTAATCATGAATTATTAAACACCATAAAAATCTAACAATGCAGCCTAAACACACCAACTCTTATTCGAAAAATTCACCATGAAAATCTAATAATTACAGATTTATTTTATAACATATTACCGTACAATTTAGGTATTAACGCTAGATATGGTTAATTAAAATCCTATAAAGGACCTGATAACACAAGAATTAAAGAATAAAAACCCAAGTGCATAAATCAATGCTAGCACTCAAAATGCTCTTCGCAACAAATGATAAATATAAAAATAACGATCAAATAGTTAAGAATTTTCATTTTTAACGGCAATAATTCACTACATCTTCATAATTACCCATAAATAGACTTAAAATTCACTTATCTTATGTAGCATAGTTTTATATACTACCTTCAATAGAATTATTAACATTGGAAAGTAGATAAATGAATCCTGTAGTTATCGCAGTGCTAGCTATGTTAATCCTCAGTTTTATGCGGATTAATGTGGTTGTAGCACTAACAATTAGTGCCTTTTTAGGTGGTTTAATTGGTGGTTTACCTTTAGAAGAAGTTATTTCAGCCTTTAACTCAGGCTTAGGTGGTGGTGCGTCAATCGCATTAAACTATGCCATGTTAGGTGCATTTGCCGTTGCAATCTCAAAGTCAGGTATTACAGACTTACTTGCAGCTAAAATTGTTAGCCGTCTAGGTGATGGTAACTCACAACGCCAAATTAACGGTTTTAAGTACGGTTTACTCTTCACCTTACTACTCGTCGCTATCTCATCACAAAACGTTATCCCTGTTCATATCGCTTTCATTCCTTTACTTATCCCACCACTACTTGGTGTGATGACTAAATTAAAATTAGACCGTCGTGCCGTCGCTTGTGTGATCACTTTTGGTCTAACTGCAACATATATGTTCCTACCTATTGGTTTTGGTGGCATCTTCTTAAACAACATCTTACTTAAAAATCTAAATGATAACGGCGCGAATGTTGTTGCAGAGCAGTTACCAGCAGCAATGGCTTTACCTGTATTAGGTATGGTTATTGGTTTAATTACGGCGGTAGTATTTACCTATCGTAAACCACGTGAATATCTAGTTGAAAGCGAATTAACCGCTAAAGAAAATAAACCAGTTGAATTTAACCCTCGCCACATCATTGTTGCTATGGTTGCAATTGTTGCGGCATTAAGCTTACAGTTAACTTATAATTCAATCATTCTTGGTGCATTAACGGGCTTCATTATCTTCACACTTGGTGGTGTTATCAAATTCCACGAAACACAAGATATGTTCACTCGCGGTGTACACATGATGGCAATGATTGGTTTCATTATGATCGCAGCATCTGGTTTTGCTGAAGTAATGAAAGCAACAAGCGGTGTTGAATCATTAGTGAGCTCAATCGGTGACGTCATTGGTGACAATAAAAGTCTAGCTGCATTGCTAATGCTAGTAACAGGTTTATTGGTAACGATGGGGATTGGTTCATCTTTCTCTACAATTCCAATTCTTGCGACTATCTATGTCCCTCTTGCTTTGCAGTTTGGTTTCTCACCATTAGCAACGGCATCTCTTGTTGGTACAGCGGCCGCGCTTGGTGATGCTGGTTCACCAGCATCAGACTCAACATTAGGTCCAACATCAGGTCTAAATGTTGATGGTCAACACGATCATATTCGAGACTCAGTGATCCCAACGTTCATCCACTATAATATTCCACTTATTATCTTTGGTTGGATAGCAGCAGTTACGCTGTAAAGGATATAAGGCAGTACCGTAAGCTAAATATCGGTACTCTCGATTCTAAATAATCTGTGGTTTAAACAATCGATGATTAAATCACAGATATAGAAAAGGGAAGCAATTGCTTCCCTTTTTCGTATTCTGATTATACTTATGACGATTAATTATCGCTTATAACACAACGAATACTTAACAACGATGAACCCTTATTCAGCTTTCGCTTTTGCGGCTGCTGCTGCGATTAATGGCTGAAGCTCACCTTGTTGGAACATTTCCATGATGATGTCACAACCACCAACAAGCTCGCCGTCAACCCATAGCTGTGGGAATGTAGGCCAGTTAGCATATTTAGGTAGTTCAGCGCGGATATCTGGGTTTTGTAGAATATCAACGTAAGCAAATTGCTCACCACAATTGATTACTGCTTGTGATGCTTGTGAAGAAAAACCACAGCTAGGTAGTTTTGGAGATCCTTTCATGTATAGGATGATTGAGTTCTCAGCAAGTTGCTGTTTGATTTTATCTAAAGTTTCCATTGTGTCCTCACAAATCTTAGCGTTTACATCTATTGTAGTTATTATTTGAATCTAGTTATTTAAACTCTAACCATAGGATGCATTATATAAATACAAATTTCGCAGCCATTTTATGCTAATTATAGCTTGGTTAACACCGTTATTTTGTAGGGTTATTTTGTTTTATATTTAGCCTAATTGTTAAAAAATGAATTCACTCATTACAATTTATTAATTGAGCAATACAATTGCAGTCAAATACTTGAATATATTCAACGCTAGCGTTAGTATTCCTTCCATAATTAAATCAATAATGAGCAATAGATAGCTTTTAGCTATCAATAAATAAGGAAATACCTATGAGTATTACACTACCAGCTTTACCATACGCACAAGATGCACTTGAACCACATATCTCTGCTGAGACTCTTTCTTTCCATTACGGCAAACACCACAACACTTACGTGGTTAAGCTTAACGGTCTAATCGAAGGCACACCTCTTGCTGAAAAATCATTAGAAGAAATTGTTAAATCTTCTGAAGGTCCTGTTTTCAATAACGCAGCTCAAGTTTGGAACCACACATTCTACTGGAACAGCCTTACTCCAAATGCAAAAGGTCAACCAGAAGGCGCACTAGCTGACGCTATCAACGCTAAGTTCGGTTCTTTTGAAGCGTTCCAAGAAGCATTCAACGATAAAGCTGTTAACAACTTCGGTTCTAGCTGGACTTGGTTAGTTAAAAACGCTGAAGGCGAATTAGAAATCGTTAACACTTCTAATGCTGGTACTCCTATCACAGAAGCTGGTGTTACGCCGCTAATAACTGTTGATCTATGGGAACACGCTTACTACATCGATTACCGTAACCTACGCCCTAGCTACCTTAAAGGTTTCTGGGCACTAGCTAACTGGGATTTCGCTGCCGCTAACTTCGCAGCTTAATTAACCTGTTAGTCCTAGGTTTGTCTTATATTAGACTATAACAAAAACCGATAGTGCAAATTATGCACTATCGGTTTTTTGTAAGTAGGCTAGTATTACTAATGCTAAATTGCTATGCTTTATCTCATTAGATTAATGACAAGGATGTTATTACTTAACTTTTAAGACCGAGGTCTCTATGAATTTTAGTAATACGTTCAAAGCAATATTAACATTATCTATCCCAGCAACAATGATGTTTACTGTTCTCTACTTATCAATCAACTAACTGAATTTACTAACAGTATCGACTTACAATCAGCTTATTAGCTGCCGACCAAGTAATGAATGGGACAAGGTCGTTCCATCTACATATTCTAATTCACCACCCACTGGAACACCATGCGCAATACGGCTTGCTTTTACGCCATATTCTTGTGCTATTTCAGCAATATAATAGGCAGTAGCTTCGCCTTCAACTGTAGGATTCGTTGCCAAAATAAGCTCTTCATAGCGTCCAGATGCTAATAATTCGGATAACTTATCTAAACCGATTTCATCCGGTCCTATACCATCTAATGGTGATAAGTGACCCATTAATACAAAATATTGACCACTAAATTGATTGGTTTGTTCAATCGCTGCGACATCAGCGGGACCTTCAACAACACAAAGCGTTCTTTCAGTTTGACGTTTAGGGTTGGCGCAAATAACACAGATATCTAATTCAGTCAGCGTATTACACTGCTGGCAGTGACCAATCTCAATCATTGCCTTCTCTAAAGAATGCGCCAAAGAGACAGCATGATCACGCTTGCGTTCTAAAATATGGAAAGCAATACGCTGTGCAGACTTAGGGCCGACACCCGGTAAAATTTGTAGATCATTAATCAGCTGATCTAACAGGGGACTGAACTTCATTGATAACTCCAAAAAGAAACCCTGCTCAAGCTGGATTTCGCATCTATATTGAGCGCAATACTACATTAAATCTGATGCTTTAGCATATAATTTTGTCTCCTACGTGGCTCACATGTTTTGGACGGAGTCACTCTTTAAGTACCATTAAAAAGACTATAAACACAAATTCAAAGGGTACAATACAGCAGAATGCAAACGCGAGAACAACTCATTAGCGATCAGCTAGGACTATTAAGCCACAACAATATCGGATTTGTGTTGTGATCTGACCTTTCAGCCGTTAAACTTCTGCCTCCCAAATTATTGATTGCGCTAATCTGCCACAGGTAACATTATGATTAACCACTTTAGTGTGCTTGGTATCAAGCCGAACGCAAATGAAGACGACGTTAAGAAAGCCTACAAGCGTCTATCGAATAAGTTTCACCCTGATAAATTACTCGGTGCATCAGACGATGAAAAAGTGCATGCTGAAGCTCAGCTGCAACGAGTAAGAAACGCGTATGAAGTACTTTCAAATCCTAAGCTAAAACGCGATTTTGTAAAAAACTTCAGTAACGTTATTGTGACCGACCCTGCTGCCGCTATGCGCGAGCTGTGGGATCAATTTTATTCTATAAGTTAATTTCTGAGCACTCATGACAACAGCAATAGATTTCGAACGTATTGAACAATTAAAAGAAGACGCATATAGCAATATCGAATCGTATAACGATCCCGACACTCCTAATGCACTCGAGCAGTTTACTAGCCAAATGAAGGCTGTTTTACTAGCAGATCCTAAGTTACTCGCATCTGTGCCAGAGTATCTGCCGATTGCACTTTATGATAAAGTAAAGTTCCCACCTGAAGCAAAGATCAAGTGGGCTCAATGGATAAAAGAAGGCATTCTACCTGAATGGAATGAGTTTAAAACAACTGTTGCCTTTAATAACTCTGATATACCGCTTGTTTTAGCGGCTCGTGGTCACTCAGAAACTTTATTAATAGAAAGCTGTATTGTTCTCTTCTTATTATCAAATGAGAACCTGTCTACTCCAGCTAGTCAAGATCATAATGACTACCACGAAGACGAAGAAGAAGGCTATTACAATCAATTTGATGAGGAAGAGGAAGAGCAATAATGAATAGCTTAATTGAAACAGCCGTAATCGAAATCAAACAACTTGCCGATGTAGAACCTCAACAGGCAAGTAAGAAATTTGAGTTAATGGCTAACACCATGACTGATGACGTTTTAGTTGAAGTGATCGAACAAATGGATATCGTGACTTTAACGCAGATAAACAGTCACCATGATATCTCTTGCCCTTCTATCATGTCTGAGCTAATGACTCCTGAACAAATCCGCGATATTGTTTGCCAGCAACCCCTATACTGGGAAGAAAAGGTTAAAAACAATGCTGATGAATTAATCCAGCACACGTTTGATTTTTTAACTTATCTTATCCGTATCCAAAATAGTGAAGCGAAACAAACTGCTATTTTAGAGTGCATTGCAGAAGACCAAGCAGGTCTTTTTTATCTGTCGATTCCTTTTATTGAATATCTATTAGCACCAACGGTTGAGGCTGATAAGCAGAGCCACATCACAGATAACTATGATGATGAAGATGATGGTGAAACCGTCGGTTATACAGGTCGCAGTGCAGAAGAAGATGCGCACAGCTTAAGTATTGATGATCCACGTAGCTTACTCGCTTTGATCCGTGAACTTGCACCTGATGTTGAAAAATCAATTAAGAATTTACTGCGTAGTGAAAATTCAAGCTGGGTGGCTATCATCGACAGTTTCGTTAATGAATTAGTGCTTCAAGCAAAAGAGAAGAACGAAGTAACTGATGAATATGCTGAAGTAGATGACATGTTTAGCTTTCTTGATTAAGGATCCCGTTAATGCAAATTGTACTAAGAGACAGCAACCAAGGACCTTTTTTAAGTAAAGTACTGGATTATGGTCAAGCCGAAGCGCTATTAGATGAAGCACAACTTGCCGAGATTAAAAACAAAGCGGTGTTGATGAGCCTTAAACTGGCAGATAAATTTTATAATAAGCACAAGATGCATCTGCTAGAGAACGCTGCTTACGATGTGATCGGCGTGACAAGCTTAGGGCTAATGTCACTAAGTCATCACGATCTAGCGCAAGCACTTAAACTCATTGTGACACCAAACGGTATTGTTAAATCCTTCCAAAAAGGTTGGAGCATGCTAAGCAGTGTCAGCAAGTATAAGCTAAATGGTAAGTCAGTATATGGAGATATAGATCCTACATTACTCGATAAAATATCAACCCCGAGTGATGCTGATGAATGGCAAGGCTGGCAGAGCTATCAAGATGCTCTGTTAGAGTTTAACCGTGAAGAGTCAATTGTGTGCTTACTAAAGCAGTTTTATGCCCAAACAAGCTACGATCCTTTAGACTTTTTAAGCCTCGAATGCGTGTTTGCGGAAGTGGTTCTGTACCGTTTATTTTTTGGTCCCGTTAAAGTGAGACCAGATCTTAAGCAACGCATAGCAAAAATTGAACTTGAAGACGCCTGGTTCTCAATTGAATATCTTGATCAACAAATTAAGCTAACATTATCCGAGTTGCCATCACCACTTGCCGAGACCATAAAGGTTGAGCTGGGTCAGTATTTTACATCAGGTCTACTGCGCACGTTAACGTTTGCTAAAAATTATCGAGAACTGCGCTTAAAAGATGCGAGTCCAGAGCGGTTAGAGCGATTTGAATATAAAGAAGGGCTAACAGGTTTGTTAGGTTGGCCAGTCTATATCGTGATGTGATATCTATAAAGATTCACAGGATTAACGAATAATAAAAAGCGGGAATATCCAATCGGGTATTCCTGCTTTTTTATACCCTCGATAATTTTTAGTCTATCAAAGTCCAATCTTAAATCTTGTTATAAAACATTGATATACAATGGTATGATATTATATTTTTAAGTCGAGGCATCAATAATGGAATATGAAACAGAGTACTCAATTAATAATATTGTTCAGCAAAATGCTGCGAATTACCTGATTAATATGATTGATCATGTCCAACCAAAACGAATTCTAGATATCGGTTGCGGTAGTGGGAATGTAACTCATAAATTAAACTTAAAATATCCAAATGCAACAATTGATGCCATAGACCCATCATCAAAAATGATTCATATTGCAAAGAATAATTATTCATCATCAAAATTAAATTTTATATGCCAAAAAATTGAAGATTTTATACCTGAATATGACTATGATTTAGTTTTTTCTAATTCATCTTTTCAGTGGTGGGAACGACATGATATTGCATTAAGTCGAATTGCTGATTTGCTCGCTCCGAATGGCGTTGTAGCAATTCAAACACCATACAGAGACTTATGGTGCGAAGAAATAATAGTACTTGTAGAACAAGTTTTTAATACGCATTTCCCCGAGTTATACCAATATTTCAAGTTTCCTTGCTTACATTTAGAAACAAAAGAACAATTTCAAGATCTGCTATTATATTCAGGGTTAACGCCTTCCACAATTAAAGCGCATAGTTTTACTTATAATGTGACTAATGAAGAACTATTCAAAATTTTTAAGTCTGGCGCGGTTAAGGTCTATACTTCTAGTGATAATTTTGACATAGAAGTACCTAAATATTTTCAGACTGATTTTCTTAAAAAATTCAAAATATTAATCAGTAATAATAATGTTTGTTCAACCTTATCATTGCATCGGATGCTATTGCTATGTAAGTCGTCGCAGAGGGTTTAGAAAAATGATCAAAGGTAGGTATCAGGGGTGGTGTAGCTGATTACTAAAATTAACTAGAAATGGGTTAACTAAACCTCAGCTTAACCTGAAAGGAAAAGCCGAGGCTAATTGATCGATATTAAATATCAGTCAACTTAGAAAGGCATTTTCATACCAGGTGGTAATTTCATACCACCAGTAACGTCAGCCATTCTTGATTTGTTTTCTTCTTCAACACGACGAGCAGCATCGTTGATAGCAGCCGCGATAAGATCTTCTAGCATTTCTTTATCGTCTTCCATCAATTCAGGATCGATTTGAACACGACGTACGTTATGGCTACCAGTCATAGTAATTTTAACCATACCAGCACCTGATTCACCAACTACTTCCATATTAGCCAGCTCTTCTTGAACTTTAGCCATTTTGTCTTGCATTTGTTGAGCCTGCTTCATTAGCCCGCCCATTCCGCCTTTACCGAACATATTAAACTCTCTTTCTATCTGACTGTCGCGAACAACAATAAATAAATATCGATTGCTTCGCACTGAATACCCATACTATATGGGTATCATTGAAAAAAATTCAAGGTTACTAAACCTTTATAATGGCACAATTGAACTATCATCAACAACAGCACCAAGACGGTTCATAAAGAACTGAATATACTTATCATCATACAAGTTTTTAGTCGCATTCGCTAAACGTTGTTGATAAATTATTTCTTCTAGTTGTGCTGGCGTTGATTTGTTTGGGTTTTCGCCAAAGTTAATCACTAATTCCACCGGCTCAGCTAACACTTGTTGCAGCGCTTCACTTAGTTGCTGACGCGACTTGTCATTAGCAAAGTATCGTTGGTCTGGATTCATGGTCAAAGTAACACGACCAGGTTCCTGCTCCATCACACTGTGCAGCGCTAATTGCCGGACACGCCCACCTAAACTCATCTGATTAATATAACAACACCACGGGTCTGTTTCATCACGTAACTTATTATCTAGCGGTGCCGTTTCCGTTGATTTACCTGACTTTTGTGGCTGAAACGCTGGTGACAAATCATTAATATCAACCTTAACCTGACTAAAGCGATCGATTTGACGAACGACAGGTTCAGCAAAGCCTTGCGGTGGATAAGTATTCGGATCAGGCATTTGGTTATGATAATCGCCCTGCCCTTGATCTGAGTAGCTGCCTTGATCTTGATATGAATCTAGCGGTGGTAGATCTTGCCATGCAGGTGCAGACGGTGACTGCTGCTGTTGCATATTTTGATTCACTGGCTGTTCGTTAAAACGATTCTGACCAGTTTGTGTATTCTGTCTAACAGGTGCTACCGCTTTTTTCGGCGGTACATACGACGATGGAGCCTGTTCACTCTTCGTCGCTATCGACTTTTTTGCAGTTGTACCTAAACGACTACGTAAGAAGTTACGTGTTTTACGACCTTGATCGACACTGTTTTCAGCTACTGACGCTTGCGCAGGAGTTTGACTCTGCGGTTGCTGCTGTTGAGTTGTATTTACTTGCTCATTCTGGATAGGTACGGTTTGTATCGGTAACATATCCATCGGTTGTGGCGTGTATTCTGCTTCTGCGTTATTTTCTTGTGCAACGCTATTCTGTTGTTCAAAGCTGTTTTGCGGCACGATATTACTCTGTGGCGTGACATCCCCCTGTGGAGCAATACTTTGTGACTCAACTTGTGGCGCTGTATAGCCCTGCGGTTCAGCAGTTTGTTGTTCAAAAGCTTGCGCTTCAACATGGCCCATCGCTTGCGCAGCTTGTAATAGCTCGTTTTGCTCTAGGTTTAAATTCGTAACCGCTTCATCAGTTGGCCCAGCAACTGGTGCTACAGGTTGCTGAACTTGCTTCGGCGTTTGTTCAATCTGTGCCGTAACCAACGTTTCAGTCACAGCTGGTGCGATTGCTACAGGTGCAGGCGTAACATCCCTTTCTGGTGCTTGTAAACGTCCTTGTGGACGGAATGCTAGCATACGTAATATCGTCATTTCTAACGCACTACGTGGATCAGGTGCAAGTGGTAATTCTTTACGGCCAGTCAATGCTATTTGATAATATAGCTGCACATCTTCTGGAGACATTTCATCAGACAATGCTTTCACTTTATCGGCATGTTCAGTATCAACCACTGATGACGGTAAAATTTGCGCCATTGCAATACGGTGTAACAAACTTGCTAATTCTACATGTAATTGGTCAAAATCAGGTCCTAGCGAACTCACCTCGGCAATCTTCGCCATACAGTTATTCGCATCACCACTGACAATTAAACGCAGTAGTTGCAACATATGGCTGTGATCTAACGTACCCAACATATCTAACACAGTTTGGTGTAATACTTCACCTGCACCGTGAGACAAGGCTTGATCAGTCAAACTCAATGCATCACGCATACTGCCATCGGCCGCTTTGGCGATTGAGTTCAATGCTGATAATTCATATTGGCAATGTTCGCGCGATAAAATATGCACCAACTGCTGAGAAATCTGTTCAGTCGTTAGACTTTTTAAATGAAATTGCAAGCAACGCGATAAGATCGTAATAGGCAGTTTTTGTGGATCGGTTGTCGCAAGCAAGAACTTCACATATTCAGGTGGTTCTTCTAACGTTTTTAATAGCGCATTAAAACTGTGCTTAGAAAGCATGTGTACTTCATCGATTAAGTACACCTTAAAACGACCACGAGCAGGCTTATACTGCACGTTATCAAGTAACTCACGGGTATCTTCAACTTTGGTACGTGAGGCCGCATCGATTTCGAGTAGATCAACATAAGAACCTTGATCAATCTCGACACACGTTGAACATTCGCCACAAGGTTTACTGGTAATGCCTTTCTCACAGTTTAAGCTCTTCGCTAAAATGCGGGCGATCGTTGTTTTACCAACACCGCGAGTACCACTGAGCAAATAAGCATGGTGTAAACGGTCTTGCTCTAGCGCATTAACTAAAGCGGTCAGCACATGTTGTTGACCAACAACTTGCTGAAAATTATGCGGGCGCCATTTACGCGCTAAAACTTGATAACTCATAACAGTTCAATGATTACTTAATATTGATAAGCACTAATATGCTCGGGAATGAAAATAGCTGGCAGTTGACCACCAGCTAATCATGATAATTACAATTATTACTGTTATGACAATGACAGCGGATTATTCGCCGTCAAAATCAACTAATTTGGTAATATTAACATTAAGATTATTTAATACGGTTTCACCACCAAGATCGGGTAATGAGATAACAAATGCAGCATCTTCAACGATACCACCAAGCTGACGAATTAAAGAAACCGTCGCAGCAACAGTACCACCAGTTGCTAATAAATCATCAACAATAAGAACTTTGTCACCCGCATCAACAGCATCTACATGGATCTGTAACGTATCTGTACCGTATTCAAGCTCATAGCTTTGCTCGATAGTTTTACGCGGTAATTTGTTTGGTTTACGCACTAAAATAAAGCCTAAACCAAGTGCTTTAGCAAGCGGAGCACCGAAAATAAAACCACGCGCTTCAGTACCGGCAATTTTTGTAAAACCAGCATCTTTAAAACGTTCAACAAGTAAGTCGATTGTCGCTGCAAATGCAGGACCGTTTTCAACTAAGCTTGTTACATCACGGAAGATAATGCCTGCTTTCGGGTAATCTGGAATTGATTTAATACTGTTTTTAATAAACCCGAGTGTATCTTGGTTCATGTTTCAACCTGTTAATTTGATGAGCGATATGTCATATCACCAAATGACTTGGGTATAAAACATGTGCTCATATAAAAATAATATTAGGGATAAATTTTATGTAACTGCTTGTTGATATGCAAGCGAGTATTAAGATTAACCCCCCTTTTGAAGAAATTATTATACGATATATTTGGCAATTATGGTTAATTCTGTTTTAATCGCTCATTTTGCCAACGCAGGACAATTACATGCGCGTAGTTTTAGCCCCTATGGAGGGCGTTGTTGACAATTTGATGCGCGAGTTACTGACAGCGCAAGGTGGTTACGATTTGTGCGTAACCGAGTTTATTCGAGTCGTCGAACAGCTATTACCAGAGAAGATTTTTTACCGTTATTGCGCCGAATTAAACAATGGTTGCCGAACACAGGCTGGCACCCCTGTACGCATTCAATTATTAGGGCAACATCCAGAATGGATGGCAGAAAATGCTGTTCGTGCCATTGGCCTTGGTTCTCACGGCTTAGATATCAACTTTGGCTGTCCGGCGAAACAAGTCAATAAGTCATCTGGTGGTGCGGCGTGTTTACGTGAACCTGAACTTGTATATCAAATCGTGAAACAAGTGCGAGAAGCGGTACCTTCGGAGCACATTGTCAGCGCTAAAATCCGTTTAGGCTGGGAAGACAGCAATCATAAGTTAGAAATCGCCGATGCAGTGCAACAAGCGGGCGCCAATGAACTGACTGTACATGGTCGTACCAAAGCCGATGGTTATCGCGCAGCAGCAATTAACTGGGAAGCCATTGCCGAAATTAAACAACACGTTTCAATTCCGGTTATTGCTAATGGTGAGATTTGGAATCATGCCGATGGTCAACGTTGCTTAGAAGTGACTGGTTGTAACGACTTAATGGTCGGTCGCGGCGCATTAAACTTACCAAATTTAGGTGAAGTGGTTAAATACAACAAAGCACCAATGCCTTGGGCTGACGTAGTGACGTTATTGCGGAACTACTGCCAATTAGAGATCCGTGGAGATAAAGAGAAATATCTGCCTAACAGAATAAAACAATGGTTTAGCTACCTACGTAAGCAGTATCCTGAAGCAGCAGACTTATTTACCCAATTAAGAGCCTTACGTCAGTCGGAAGAAGTGATTAATACACTAAATAACTATAGAGTGTAATAGCTTAACGAACTTGACTCGGTTAAATCACGATGTTTATAATAGTGCTCGACTCGATATCTTATGCATAATTCAAGGATGAATTACCATTGCGTATTACCATAAAGAAAGCCCTTATTAGCGGTGTAATCCTACTGCAATTTGTCACACTAACTACACTATTAGTGTCGAGCTACATCTCGAATCAACGCTCATTCAATTCTCATGCTCATAAGTTAATGATTGATTATGCAGACAATGTTATTAACAACTCGAAACGCTTTCTTGATACTGCAGCTGCAACGACATTATTAAGCAGTGAATTGCTCAGCTCAGATGTGTTATCGATTGACCGACCCGAAGATCTTGCTTTATATTTTTTCCAACAACTAAAACAATCACCACATATTTCAGGGATCTACTTTGCAAATACAAGTGGCACCTTTGTGCATGTACAACGTGAACAAGGCTTCAATGAACCATTATTCTCACGAAAATCAATTATAGTTGATACCAAAAACATCTTAAAATCATCACACCTCTACACCCATAATAATAACTTTACACAACTTTCCGTAAAAGAAATAACCAAAGAAACTTATGATCCCCGAGACCGTATTTGGTTTAATAAAGCACTCGATAACGATGCCTTATCTTGGACTGACCCTTATGTATTTTTCTCTTCACGTAAGCCTGGTATCACTAGTTCAATGCCAGTCTACGACGAAGATAACCAATTAATAGGTGTTGTTGGTGTCGATCTGTCCTTAGCCACTATTTCATCATTTTTTGATAACCTTGATCTCGGAGAAAATAGCACCGCATTTGTCACTAATCGACTTGGCGAAATCATTGCGTACCCAGACCAAAAAATAATTCAAGATACCGCAAATGAAAGTTTACGTTTTCCACGTATCAATGAAATTAACAACCCAATCGCCTTAACTGCGTGGCAAGCGCTGCAAGAAAAAACCCAGCTATTTTCAACCGGAAGTACAGCGACAACCGTTACATTTAATTACGATAACAATAAATACCATGGCTTGTTTAAAGAGTTTACACATCACAAATGGCCTTGGATAATTGCAATTTATATGCCAGAGAAATTTTTTCTTAATGAGTTAATCGATAATCAAAAACTGAATATTTTATTTGGCCTGGTGATCAGTATCATCGCGTGCTTAACCTCATTCTTTTTCATCAATCACATTACCGATTCACTCCGAAAAATAAAAGTCATTGCTGAAAATATTCGTTGTGGTCAATTTATTAAGACGAATATATCAGAATCTACCTTTGTAGAATTACAGCAAATGCAATACGCATTTAATAATATGATCGACAGTTTAATTACATCACGCAAAGAAAATGAACAACTGCATTTAATGCTAGAAAAAACCAATGCCGAAACCATCACTCGGCTTGGACTTGCGACAGAATATAAGAATGATTCATCACCCAATCACATTCGACGCGTTTCACGTTATTGTGAAGTTATTGCGTTAAATATGGGCATGCCGAAAGATAAAGCGAAAGAATTACGCGCTGCCGCAAAACTGCATGATTTAGGGAAGATAGGTATTCCGGAGCAAATTTTATCAAAACCCGCAGCATTAACAATGCAAGAGTGGGCTGTGATGAAAACTGCACCGACTATCGGTGCCAAAATTTTGCAAGATGCCGAATCAGCCACGCTTAAAGTGGCTCATGATATTGCACTAACCTTACACGAACATTGGGATGGGCGTGGTTACCCTAACCAATTACACTACAATGATATACCATTATCCGCGCGTATTGTGGCGGTTGTCGATACCTTTGATACCATGATACATCCCCGTTGCTACAAAAAAGCAATCCCCATTGAAATTGCAATTAATAAGGTTCGAGCACTATCCGGCAGCAAATTCGATCCAAGTGTTATCGCTGCATTTGATCATTGCTTAATGGATATCTTGAATATTTATAAGCAGTTATCACCGAGCATTGAAGTTCATCAACTACCTCGGCGATGCCAATAGGCAGGGTATGGCACTATAACAACCAAACACCAACAAGGTTAATTAGCGTATTTTTAGGGAGGCTGTAATTAAACCAACTCCCCCGCACCTTTAATTGATTGTTCACTATTTTCAACCAAAAGAGCTGTTGCTGTTTTCTTTAATGTTTCCCATTCTGCATCATCAACCAGAATACCGTCATACCAAGTATCACGTTGTGCACGATTTAATACTGAAGAATTAATATGCTTTGTGTAACCAACTGAACAATTGGCGATATCAAAATTCCTCACTGACAATTGAATTGTCATATCATGTAATGGCCCCTCCTCTAAATCAAGATGATCAGATAAGAAAAGTTCCGGTGATACGCACCCCTGATTCAAAATATATAGGGTGTTATGTGGTGCAGAACCGTTATTCCATTGTGCTTTACACGCCAGACCTTTCGCAGCCAGTTTGACCAGTTCGTTATAAGCTAACCAACGGTTATGACAGTTTTTTAATTCAATAGTCAGGTGCTTCTTTCCGACCATTTTTTCAATCGCATAATCAATCACCACAGGTAAATGACAGGCTAGACTACAACCATGTAAGTCGACTAATAAACCTCCGTTATTAGTCGTAAATATATCAACAGGGCAATCTTTCTCAGCGGTTAAAAATTGCGCCGCATTATTGAAATGACCAATTCCGTTTAACCCCACGATTTGTAATCCCGCAACCATACTGGCAATAACATCTGCTTCACCACATGTACGACGCATACCAAGAAAGGCTTTATTCACCACCGAGACTAATTCATTATGTGAAACGATCATTGTGCCTCTCCTTCTGCTACAGCTTGATTTAATGAGTGACTCGGTAACAATGGAAAAAGCCACTCTCCCTCATGGATCTCATTCAACAGTGGTGCACCTTGGAAAAAGGTAACGCGTACCCAACGTTCTGAGCGAGGATCAAATTTAGTCGCCCCTAAAACAGCCAATTTACAACGTAATAGATGCATAGGTAGTGATGAACGATGTAACACGTTCATTTGTATTTCCCCCATATCTTTATGACCCAAAGTCCAAACCCGACGTGCAATCGCACGATATTGAGGATATAACACTAAAAACTCAGCCAAAGACATGTCAGGCGAGCACTTTAACAATCCATGATAAAGGCGGTAAGCTTGGCGGCCAATATCAAGCGGTAACTCTCGACTTTCCCCTGGCTCTTCGCCACGAACACCTAAACGGGGCTCCTCCTTATCTTGCGAGCGATACCAAAACCAATAATTGTTTTCTGGTTTCGTAAAATCTATCTCAAGCGCCCAACGGTAGCAGCTTCTTAAGACAGCTAATAAATCTTTAATGCGCTTGCCACTTGGCAGGTTCAATTCCTCATCACAGTTCATCTGTGTTTCATAATCGTCCACTACATCAGGGTGAATTTCCATTAAACATGAAAGCAGTATTTCTTGAGCTTCCAAACTATACTGATTGGCATAATCAACTAACTCATGCCAAGTGGTACTCTGCAGGAGCAAGGTTTCTAATTGACTCAACAAATCATCGAGTTCATTCATTGCCACTGTATTGAGGTCGTCTTGATGTTCATTAATCGTTATAATTTGCTCTAAATGGAAAATTGCTTTTTGTAATAAATGTTGTAATGGCTCAAGCTTATAAATCGAAACCGTAGAGTTCAATACGGCGGTTAGCGCGGACTCACGTGACGATAGCCATTTATCAACGACACAGGGATGATTGATAAGATAAGGAGCCATGCCGAGACCTGTCGCATTGCCAATACCCAAATAGCGTTGTAAACCCAGGTCTAAACTAACCGCATTATCGCCACCTTGTTCGTTGGCTAAGTAATGTACCCAATCTAAACTAAATTCACGCAATATATATACCGCACACATTTGCGCACTGAATGACTGATTAAAATCTGAATTCTGCTCAAGTAAACTGAAGTCAGCAATACCAAACTTACCATTACCATAAACTGCAGTCGTGCGTAGAATATAACCGACTTCAGCTAATTCTTTGGCATTCGGTTGTTGACCTTTTGCAAGGTGTGAAACCAAATGCTCAAACACCCTTACGCTTTTATTTGCTCTCGCTAATACCAAGACCTTATTCGGATTTCGCCCTGCTTCTTGCAATGGTACATTAGCACGTAATTGTTTAAGTAAATGAACATCCACATCGCCATAAACAAGGGCAAACGTCACGTCCCACTTTTCAGCAATAACACGATCATTACGATCTTCATCCGCGATCTCATCACAAAAAATAACTAAATGATAAACATGTTCCAACGTCGTTAGTTTATAAATGACGTGGCCAAAACCTTGCGGTGATAACTGCCAGTCATACTTAGTGACTTGCCAATTTTGTTGCGCCATTTTACGAACCAAGCTACGCACAAAACTAATTCGATTTTGATGCATTGCACCAAGCCTTTCAGGCGCCATAACGGTTTCAGGATCACGCATATAAGTGCCACCGCAAGTTGAAGGACGAGCATCCATATTATTAACTTCCATTTTAATTATAAGTATTTTAATTAGGCGGCTTGCTCACCGCCTTGCTTCACATTATTTTCACTCCGACAGACTATAAACCTTGGTCTTTGGCCATCTGAGTCGCGATTTGTGGTGCGTTCCAAAGTGATGGCAATAAAATTAAAGAAACAGGTACTGCCGTGATAACAATGAAAGATTGCAGTGCTGATATGCCTCCTGAACCAAGTGAAATAAGAATTAAGGCCGTTATCCCCATAATCACGCCCCAAAAAGTACGAATAAAGGCATTTGGCTCCTCTTCACCACTAATAACCACACTGATGGTATAAGTCATCGAGTCACCCGTCGTCACAATAAATATCGTGGTCAGGATAAGAAACAGAATCGACGTAATCATCGGAAATGGTAACTGTGACGTCACCGCAAGCAGTGCCCCAGGTAAATTAAAGCCCTCGAATGCAGAACTCACTGAACCCGGTTCAGCGATTTCAAATGCTAAACCACTACCGCCCACGATAGTGAACCAAAAACAGGTTGTTAACGGTGCAATAATACTAACTGTTGTCACTAACTGGCGAATGGTTCTACCACGCGAAATACGCGCAATAAAGATTGCCATCATCGGGCCATAACCCAAGAACCAGCCCCAGAAAAATACCGTCCACCAGCTCAACCAGCCTTCATCACCACGATACGTTGCCATTGGAATGAAATTATCAATCATGCTACCAACACCTTGGATATAACCATTAAAGATGAAGTTAGTTGGACCAAAAATAAGGATATAAGCCATCAATACACAAGCTAAAACAACGTTGTAACGACTTAGCATTTGCATGCCTCGATTTAAGCCGCTCAATGCCGAAATAGTATATAAAGTAATTGCAAATAAGATGATGATCAGCTGTGTAGTAAACCCGTCTGGGATCTCAAACAATACGTTTAGTGCATAGCTCACCTGTAAACCAAGGAAACCAATCGGACCGATCGTACCTGCAGCAACCGCAACGATACAGCAAGCATCAATTAAGGCACCTGTGTGACCAGTTAATACGCGTTTACCGAAAACAGGATAAAGTAGGATACGCGGTTTAAGCGGTAAACCTTTATCATAATGAAGATGCATAACCACGATAGAGGTCAGACTACCAACAATGGCCCAAGCAAGAAAACCCCAGTGCATAAACGATTGTGATAATGCATTGATAGCCGTTTGCTGAACATTTTCTTGTGCTCCATACAAGGGCGGAGGACTAACAAAATGTGCAATTGGCTCTGCTGCAGCCCAAAATACACCGCCACCAGCAAGTAATGTACAGAAGATAATAGCCATCCAGCGGAAACCGTCCATTTCAGGTTTCGCAAGTCCACCTAAAACAACCTTACCAGTACGACTAACGGCTAAACCTATGCCAATAATAAACGTTAATAACAACAATAATTGCCAGTAAGGTCCGAAGAATTTTACTGACCATGCGAATCCCGTGTTCACAAGACTGGATAACAATGCTTCATCGTATAATGCTAAGAATACGAAGAGCGCAATAAAACTACCGCTATACCAAAAAGCTGGGTTACTAAAACCCAATTTATCTGCTGTAGAATTATTTTTATTTACTGCGCTTTTATTTGAAGAGCTTGAGGTATTACTACCAGTACTATCTAAGCTCGCCGCTTTCACGCTTTTGGTTAAATCTGACATGCTCTGACTCCAGAGGTTTTCTTTGCTATTGCAAAGGTGTATTTACGCCAGCTCAATTGTTTAATTATGAGCTGGTGTTCTATGTATAAGTGATGAGTTCACGAAATAGGCGTTAATCCTTGTTTTAAAAAGTTAAACCAATTTTCACCCAATACTTGTCTCGCTTCAGACTCTGAGAACCCGTAGCGTATTAATCCGTTATAAATATTTTCCATGCCAGCACTACCACAGAACCAAGGTAATGAGTCCGGCCAACCCGCATTACTCGCAGAACCTTCTCCATAATCCATAGCTTTAGACCAGCGACCATTACGCATCCATTCCAATACAGCTTGTGGTTGATTGAGGCAAAGGTCACTGCCAATACCAAGATGCGCAACCCCCACCATATCGGCAGTCTTAGCCACCATTTGGCAAAAATCTTCTAAAGTACACTGGCTACCATTCGGCAGATGAAAGGGATATAAACTAAATCCCAACATGCCGCCTCGCGCAGCTAATGATTTAATTACGGTATCCGATTTGTTACGTAATGCTTCAAAAGCAAACGTCGGATTAGCATGGCTAATACAAATAGGACGTGACGACAGGTCGATGGCTTCAAGTGTCGAACGCTCAGCACTGTGTGACATATCTATGATCATGCCCACGCGGTTCATCTCGGTAATAGCTTGCTTACCAAACCGAGTGATCCCAGTATCATTCTGCTCGTAACATCCAGTCGCAAGTAAGCTCTGATTGTTATACGTGAGCTGCATAATAAGCAGACCTTGTTGACGCATTACTTCAATTAAGCCAATTTCATCATCAATCGATGAACAGTTTTGCGCGCCAAAGAAAATACCTACTTTGCCTAACGCCTTCGCTTTTTCAATATCAGAAACAGAATGGATCGGCATGATCAAGTCCGCATTTTGTTCAAACCTTAAATTCCACTCCGCAAAGCGACTTAATGTTTCACGCGCCGTTTCGTGATAAACAATCGTTGCGTGAACAGCGGTAATACCACTGTTTTTTAATGTCTGGAAGTACTCTCTATCCCAATTGCAATACTGCAACCCGTCAATAACAATCCCTTGGTGAAACATACCGACTCCTCACTTTTCATTAACTCAGTGACTATTTCAAAAACTTAATAAGCACGTTGGTAAGCCGTTTTAACAACGGTATAGAATTCTTTTGCATATTGACCTTGTTCACGAGGTCCAAAGCTAGACTCTTTACGACCTCCAAATGGCACATGGTAGTCCGTACCCGCTGTCGGTAAATTAACCATCACACAGCCCGTTTGCGCTTGCTGCTTAAACAAAGCACTAGTACGTAGACTTTGAGTAATAATGCCGCTGGTTAGACCAAATCGTGTATCGTTTGTTGTCGCTATTGCTTCTTCTAAATCAGCTACACGAATAACACTCGCCATTGGCGCAAATACTTCTTCTTGATTCACTGACCAGCTATTTTGAGTATTAATAAACAGTGTCGGAGACATGTAGAAACCTTCATGTTCTAGACTTAAACGTTCACCACCAAACGCCAGTTCTCCACCACTTTCACGTGCAGTATCAATCCAGTCTAAGTTAGCATCTAATTGCTTACCATCAACAACAGGCCCCATGAACACACCATCTTCCAACGCATGGCCCACTTTAATCTCACTCATTCGTTTAATCAGCGCTTCAACATACGCATCATGAATACCATCCATAACAACTAAACGAGAAGAGGCGGTACATTTCTGACCTGCACCAGAGAACGAACCAGCAATAGTCGCTTCAACAGCGATATTAATATCTGCATCATCGGCAACAATTAACGCATTCTTACTGCCCATTTCTAACTGACAACGTACAAAATTAGGTGCTGTTGCTGCCGCTATTTTACGACCTGTATCAACTGAACCAGTAAAGCTTACGCCGTTAACTTCGGTTGAATTGATTAATACATTACCCACTTCAGAACCGCTACCGAGTACCAAGTTAAACGTACCTGCCGGTAAACCTTGACGGTGAATAATTTCAGTTAATGCTACGGCACTTGCAGGCGTTAAATTAGCTGGTTTCCAGATAACACTATTACCAAATGCTAGCGCTGGTGCAATCTTCCATGCGGCTGTTGCAGTAGGGAAATTCCACGGTGAAATAATAGCGACGACACCCACGGCTTCGCGTGTTACCTCAACAGAGACACCCGGTCTCACTGACGCCGCGCTATCGCCGATTTGACGTAATACTTCAGCGGCAAAATACTGAAAAAATTGGCCCGCACGATAAATCTCACCACGACCTTCCAAGAAAGGTTTCCCCTCCTCATTTGATAGTAAACGCCCGAGTTCATCACAGCGTGCGATCAACTCATCACCGATACCTTGTAGTACCGCTTGTTTCTGCTCTAATGGTGTTTTTTCCCATGTTGGCTGTGCATGCTTTGCTGCCGAGATAGCGTGTTGTACTTGCGCAGCACTCGCTTGTGCAAAGTTACCCAGATTTTGACTAATATCAGACGGATTGATATTAACGATAGTACTGACACCGGCTTGCCATTCGCCGCCAATATAAAGTGAGTTTTCTGGTTGAATACGCAGTGTTTGAGTTGTCATACGACTTTCCTTGTTTCGGCTATGCATTAAATTAGATCATATTCGTTATTATAGTTCGGGTTTGCTTGCACTTAGTTTAGGCTTAATTTTGGTTTATCTCGGCATTGACCGCTGCGTAGACAACAAGCTCCACCAACATTTCTTCACGGGCGAGCCCGGCTACCACGATTGCAGCACGATTTGGATAAGGAGCCTTAAAATATTCAGCATATACTTGATTAACAGTTGCAAGATACTTACGGTCGGTCACGTAGATTAAAACTTGTAGTACAGAATTAAGTGATTCGCCTGCACACTCTAAAGTATGAACTAGGTTATCGAGCGTTCGACGAGTTTGAGCTTCAATACCTCCATCAACAACAACGCCAGTTTGATCAATTGGGATTTGCGCGGTATATAAGGTGCCATTATTTACAATAGCCCATTCAAGGGGGGCCTTAGACGCAAATAATTCAGTTTGTACAGGGTAACTTTGAGTTTTCATGTTTACATCCACTTTGTAACAGCTTTGTTTCAATATTGTGAATACTGACATTTGACTCTTGATAAATCTAACGGTAAATTCTGTTCGTTTGATAAGAAAAATTTATCACCCTGCAAAAGTGTGATCACTAATATATTTATAGGGCATTAAAGATATGGATATTAAAATACAACAGTTGAGACATTTTGTTTTAGTCGTCGAAGAAGGTGGATTTCGTGCGGCATCGAATCGGGCAAACCGTTCTCAGGCTGCGCTGTCGACCTCAATCAAAGAACTTGAACGTACTTTAGAACAACCACTTTTTGAATCAGGTAATAAATCGACTCTCACGCCTTTTGGTCAAATTTGCTTACCAAAAATCACGCAATTCCTGCATATTTACAAGACATTAAATAACGATCTACACGCTGCCGCAGCAGGCCAGCAGGGACGTGTTCGCATTGCCAGCGTACCATCAGTTGCAGCAAAATTAATCCCCAACGTGCTGGGACGGTTTTGTAAGGAGTACCCCAATGTAGAGGTCAGTTTAATTGATGATAACGCCGCGGGGGTCGAGGCTAGATTGATTTCTGGAGAAGTTGATTTAGCGCTAGGAAACTGTGCCAACTTAGATTCTGAAGCTATTGATTTTACACCGCTGATTTCAGATCCAATCGGCGTAGTCTGCTTAAAGGATAATCCGATAGCGAGTAAAATTAATGGTGTTGAATGGCGAGCATTATTGGACCAAGCATTCATTCATAATGGCACCTGCAGGCTGCTAGAGCCAACTCCAGCAAGGGTTCTCATTGAGAAGGCGCTTTATTCAGTAGAAAATATAACTTCTTTATTTTCAGTATTAAAACTTGGCATTGGTATAACCACACTACCTAAATTGGCATTCCCCAAAAATGAAACCGATTTAGTCTGGCTACCACTCATCGATCCGTCTTTAGAGCGCCAAATTGGTATTTTTAGACTTGCAGAGCATACAATTTCACCCCAAGCACAATCATTTTATAAGTTATGTATTGAACACCTCATCTGCTCCGATGAGCATAACAGCTGATAAATCCATGGAGTATTTACCCTATTATTAAGACGCTCTCACTACCCCGATGTTACCAACGGTGAACTATCACAGTGTACTTTAGCCAATGCATCGTCCCACATGAGTCCGAAATCATAAAGAGCGTCTGAACGACTTCTAAAACGAGTATCAGCCATGAACATTATATTTTGGGTTACATAATCTCTGATACAAATTAAATAACCACAGTCCTCTCTTATACTAACAGCACCAAATATATATTCATGATTACTGATTAATGTACAAATGATATGGACAAATTCTTTTCTGTGTATTCCTTTCATCGCTATTGCCACCTAAGTTCTATTACCAAATATTGCAACTCTGAGTATACATACTCAACTATAGGTAAAAAATAGCGTTACCACAGAATTTTTTCTATAAAAAAGCCCTCTCACATTGTTCATAAAAAACATGCGATAAGGGCTATATATCATATAGATTAGTTTACTTAACCTAGTAATTTAATGTCTAAATTATGTCTTGCTTAGTCTGCTTAATAACTACTCGATAATTAAAACAGTGCCATCCACTGCGACAATTTTAACTCGTTGACCTACCTCTCTGGTTTCAACAGTCGAAGACTCAATTAAACGTGCATTCCAGTTAATTCCAGAATGGCGAACTTTGCCACCATTGATAGTGACAGGTTCACTTACAGGTACCATTTGACCAATCATGTCGCTACTCGTATCTTGTACAAGCTTATCTCCCTGAAAGTGCCTAAGCGGTTTCCATAAAAGCAGCGCACTAATCGCTGTTAATAACCCCACAGATAGAACTTCAAGTTCCCATCCAGCAATCACGCCCAAGTTAACCAATAAGCCAGTCGCAAGGCAACCAAGACTGAAGAACAACAGCGGACCACTTAAACCAATCACACCCAGTTCAACGACTAACGCAATCGCACCAATAACATAAAGCAATTGATCATGATTATTTTGTAAGTAGTCGATTAATGTATCCATTTCTTAAACTCCATTCAATGGGTAACCAAGCATATTATTCAGACAGTTTTAATGCACTTGATACAGCAATCGCTTGCGCGACGGTATTACCTATATTCTCGCTGGTTTTACCATCCGTTAATATGACAGAACCTTCTGCTGCAATCGCTTTGTGTGCCGCTATCGCATCTTGAGCAAGCGTTAAACGTACAGCTTGCTGCCCTTCACTCGTTATTGCTGCTGCACCGATCACATTTAGCGCTGCAGAATCTGCATCCGCGACCAATCGAATTGCTTCAGCTTTACCTGTCGCTTCCAAAATTTGTGACTCTTTACTAGCTTGAGCTGCTAATACCAGCTCTGCTTTTGCAGCTTCAGCATCGAGAACCCTTGCTTGTTTCAAGCCTTCAGCTTTGGTAATAGCTGCGGTTTTAACACCTTCAGCAGTCAGGATCACGGAACGTTTTTCACGCTCTGCCGTCATCTGCTTTTCCATGTCTTCTTTGATAGAAGTGGGAGGCGTAATGTCTTTAATCTCATAACGCGTAACCTGAACACCCCAAGGTTGAGTTGCATCCGTCATTGCAGCCAAAATACTTGCATTAATATTATCGCGATTTTGGAAGCATTGATCGAGTTCCATCGAGCCAATTGCATTACGCATTGTAGTTGTCGCTAACTGAATAACAGCTAATTTATAGTCGGTAATATTATTCGTTGCAGCAGATGCATCAACAACTTTCATAAACAAGATGCCATCAATTTCTAATGAAATATTGTCTTTGGTGATAGCGAGTTGTGAAGATATATCTAATGATTGCTCTTTTAAGTTACGATCCGCAGCAACCCTTTGTACAAACGGAACGATAAAATTAAGACCCGCTTGTAACGTGCCACTATAGCGCCCAAACGTATAAATAACATAACCTCTATTTTGCGGAACAAAGAGTATGCCCCTTTGAATTGTGAATATGACCACAACTGAGATCCAAAGCCAGGGGGTTAATAGTATACCAATTGCAGTTTCCATAAATGTGTATCCTTAGTATTTGATGTTGCTTTGCAACCATTAAATCATTATTGGGTGAAACGAATTCCGATATTGAAATTCAGTGTTGATAATACCTACGTTTCTGTATTGTTTATTTAAACAAACAATACCTTATTGTAACCTTCTCAAATAGTAAAAATACCTATAAATGACAAATAAAGTCTAATTTTATATCTATATTTAGATATTGAATCCATAAATATCATCAAAAATAAGGGTAAGAACACTCGAATTCTTCTATTTTAGCCCTTAACTGATCTGATGTTTAGCGAAATCAGGCCATTTGAGCGTAAACGAACATTTATATATTGAGACCTGACGCTTCGGGCAGTAATATGAACGCTTATTTGAAAGTATGTATTTTTACTGTGTAGGAAATATTATGTCATTTATACGAGGCTGTTTAGCTTTTACCTTTTGGGTTATAAATTTGTTGTTTTGGGCCACACCCATCATTATTTTAAGCCCCATTAAATTACTGCCAATTAAAAATATACAATCAATTTGTTCTTCGCTATTAGTGTGTTGCGCAAGCAGTTGGATACGAGTCAATGTGATAATAGAGCGCCTTATTCACCCTGTGAATATTCATCTACACAGCAAAGGCATCGAACTGTCTGAAAAAGAATGGTATATGGTACTGGCTAATCATCAATCTTGGGTTGATATCCTGATCTTACAGCGCGTATTAAATAAAAAAATACCGTTCTTAAAATTCTTCTTAAAGAAAGAGCTTATCTTTGTGCCTTTCTTAGGTATCGCTTGGTGGGCGTTAGACTTCCCTTTTATGCGCCGTTACAGCACGACACAGCTAAAGAAGAATCCAAAGTTACGTGGTAAAGATATTGAAGTTACACGTAAAGCGTGTGCTAAATTCAAATCAAGTCCTGTGAGTGTAATGAATTTTGTTGAAGGTACTCGCCTGACCACAGAAAAACATAACAAACAAAATTCACCGTTTAAACATCTATTAAAACCTAAAGCAGGTGGATTAGCGTTTGCACTTTCTGCATTAGGCGATCATATTCACAAGATTGTTGATGTCGCGATTTATTATCCAGGTCAAACTCCCACCTTTTGGCAATACCTCTGTGGTGAAGTGAAAAATGTACACGTACATATTCGCGTCTCAGATATTGATGACAAGATGCGCGGCGATTACCAAAAAGACCGAGCATTTAAAATTGGTTTTCAACAACACTTAAATCAACTTTGGATAGAAAAAGACGCCATTCTAGAAACAATGGCACAAAGTGACTCAACAATAACAGACAAAAATAAAGCCGTAGAAATCAATACGACTAGCTAATTCTGTTCGTAATAGGTCAGAAATCTGCCATTTCATAAACGACACAAAGCCGCCTTTTTTTATTCATCGAAATAAATTAGGCGGCTTTTTATTACCCTCTTTTAATTTAAAGTCCATCGTGAACTTTATGAACAAAATAGCCACAACGCCGTTAATTGCCATTATTTACAGTTTCCATCCCGTCACAACGTTACCGATAACACTAGCGTAACATTGCACGTCATTAGCGTTAACCGTTAGACCCATAGCGTTAACTATTCACTATTTACTTTTCAACAAGAAACACAAGGAATGGAAACCATGCTAAAGCAATTTAGAAAACGTGTAGCCTCATCACTTATCGTGGCAAGCGTTGCAACACTCTCATCTGCCGCTTGGGCGGCTGATATAGAAAAACTGCACTTTATTGTCCCTGGTGGTGCAGGCGGTGGCTGGGATATGACAGCTCGAGGTACGGGTGATGTATTAATGAAAGCGGATCTAGTTGAAAAAGTATCTTTTCAAAACCTATCTGGTGGCGGAGGTGGTAAAGCGATTGCTCACATGATTGAAACCGCAGATCGTCAGCAAGATACGCTGATGGTTAACTCAACACCGATTGTGATCCGTTCATTAACAGGGATCTTTCCGCAGTCATTTCGAGATTTAACACCAGTTGCAACGACAATTGCTGACTATGGTGCAATTGTTGTCGCCGCAGACTCTAAATACCAAAATTGGCAACAAGTTGTCGCTGACTTTAAAGAAAACCCACGAAAAGTAAAAATTGCTGGCGGTTCAGCTCGCGGTAGCATGGATCACCTTATTGTAGCAGCAGCTTTTAAAGGCGAAGGTTTTGATGCTCGTAAAGTACGCTATATCGCCTATGACGCAGGCGGTAAAGCCATGGCAGCGGTATTGTCTGGTGAAACGCCATTACTATCAACAGGTTTAGGCGAAGTACTGGAAATGTCGAGAAGTGGTCAAGTACGTATTCTCGCGATTACCGCACCAGAACGTTTAGCCGCAGCGCCAAATGTACCGACTCTTACCGAGATGGGGAACAACACTGTGTTTGCTAACTGGCGTGGTTTCTTTGCTTCACCGGGTGTCAGTGAAGAAAAAGTTGCTCAGTGGAACAAAGTACTAAGTAAAATGTACAAAACCGACGAATGGGCAACGGTTCGCGATCGTAATGGCTGGATTGATAACTATAAAGCAGACAAAGACTTCTATGCATTCTTAGAACAACAAGAACAACAAATGGGCAATTTGATGCGTGAATTAGGCTTCCTAAAATAATCTAATTCATCCCCGCCATACAGCCACAGCAATACATTATGTTTCGCTGTGGCTTTCTTTTAAATTGGAGCCCTCATGCAATCAACCGCTTTATCATTATTAAACCGAGATCGACTGAGTGGATTAATATTTCTGCTTGTCTGTTTAATTTACGGTTACCAAACCACCCAAATTCAGCTTTTTCCTGGCGATGAATATGAAGCCTTTACTGCGCGTACTTTACCCTATTTATTAACAACCGCCGGGATTGTCATGTCGCTGCTACTCATCGTGATGTCACCCGCTGCACCCAGTAATAGAAATGCTTGCGAGCAACAAATCGCAAACGAAAGTCGCTTAGATTGGCGCTTACTCACCTCATTTATTATTTTAATGACCGCATATGGCGTGGGCTTAACTTGGCTCGGATTCGTATTAGCTACCAGCTTATTCTTACTAATTGGATTTTGGCTACTTGGCGAACGTCGAAAAACGGTCTTGCTTGGTGCTTCCTTTCCTTTTGTAACGCTATTTTGGTTACTTCTTACCAAAGTTCTGGATATTTATCTTGAACCTGGTTACCTTTTTTTAAGCTTGTAGGAAGATAATTATGTTAGATGGAATTTTAGCAGGCTTATCCACAGCAATCATGCCAACCAACTTAATGATGGTCATGGTCGGTTGTTTTGTTGGTACTTTTATTGGTATGTTGCCCGGTCTTGGTCCTATTTCAGCAATTGCCCTTATGATCCCGATTACCTATGGTTTAGACCCATCGTCAGGTATGATCTTAATGGCCGGTGTTTATTACGGTGCAATTTTTGGTGGCTCAACCTCATCAATTCTAATCAATGCTCCCGGTTGCTCTTCAACGGTAGTCACCGCATTTGATGGTTACCCAATGGCGAAAAAAGGCCAAGCGGGTAAAGCGCTAGCGCTTGCTGCATATGCCTCATTTACTGGCGGCACCTTATCCGCAATTATGCTATTAATCGCGGCTCCCGCCTTAGCAAAAGTGTCATTAAGTTTTCAATCATCTGATTATTTTTCACTTATGCTCGTAGGTTTGTCTGCCGTAGCCGCCTTTGCCGGTAAAGGCCAGGTGCTAAAAGCCTGGATGATGACTATTTTAGGTTTAATGTTATCAACAGTCGGTATCGATAAAGGGATTGGCGTTGAGCGTTTCACCTTTGGTTTAACTGACCTAATGGATGGTTTTAGTTTCTTATTATTAGCTATGGCAACCTTTGCCCTCGGTGAGATTTTATTCAGTATTTTAAAACCAGACCCTGATACGTCATCAGAAGAGAACTGTGCTTTAGCTGAAATCGGCAGCATGAAAGTGACAAAAGAAGAAATAAAAGAAGTTGCCCCAGTGGCAATTCGATCTTCGATTCTCGGATTTTTTGTCGGGGTATTACCAGGCGCAGGCGCGACGATTGCTGCTTTCTTAAGTTACGGTTTAGAGCGTAATCTAGCACCAAAAGATAAACGCGATGAATTTGGTAAAGGCAGTATCCGTGGTTTAGTGGCGCCAGAATCCGCTAACAATGCCGCATCAAGTGGTTCATTTGTACCGCTATTAACCTTAGGTATTCCAGGTTCTGGAACAACTGCCATTATGCTAGGTGCATTGATATCTTATGGTGTTCAACCTGGTCCACGCTTGTTTGTCGATAACCCTGAAATATTCTGGTCGGTGATCATCTCTATGTACTTCGGTAACGTTGTTTTGATGGTCTTGAATCTACCGCTAATCCCGTATATTTCAAAACTATTAGCCGTGCCAAGAACCGTATTACTGCCGATGATCATTTTCTTCTCAATCACGGGGGTGTATCTGGTTTCATTTAATACTGTTGATGTATTTGTTATGATCATAATAGCAGTAATCGCGATATTTTTAAGGTTAGCGACTTTCCCATTAGCCCCGTTATTACTCGGTTTCATTCTTGGTGGATTAATGGAAGAAAACCTACGCCGTTCATTGATGCTCAGCGATGGTGAGTTAAACTTCTTATGGGAACGCCCTATCACCTTAACGTTCACCGTCATATCAGCGTTAGTACTTGTGACTCCAATACTATTAACGGCATTTAATCGTTATCGTGTTAACAAGGCGAGGTCAGCAGAAGGTAGTCGTTAAATTCGTTTCTAATCGTTCGTTTTTATAAAAGCAGCGCTTGATGCGCTGTTTTTTTCATATAAAGAGTTTTGGCTAAAAAGCTATCGAGCTTGTTTCCGATAGGTTCTTTCTGGACGTCCTACCGTACCATAATTCAAATCAGCCACTAGCTCACCAGTACTAATCAGATGCTCTAAATAACGTCTTGCCGTTGTCCGACTTGCTCCAATAAATACCCCTGCATTATCCGCGGTGATATCTTTATGTTCAGTAAACAAACCACGTACTTTATCCAAAGTCACACTATCAATACCTTTCGGTAATCGGGATGAAACAGAGCTTTTCACACTCACCGAGATCATTGAATCAACGACCCGCTGATCTAAATCATCTAAAATACCAAATTGATTTTTCTGCTTTAAGTACTTATATAATGACTCTTCTAAGCGTGCAAATATAACGGGTTTTAAAATATAATCTACAACGCCACCGCGCATGGCAGCTTGTAGCGTCTCTGCATCACGGTCTGCTGTAATTAGAATCACATCACATTCGTGTTGCTGTTGGCGCAAGTCACGAAGAATATCTAAACCGTTACCATCCGGTAAATAAACATCCAGCAAAATTAAATCTGGAGTTAACACCTCAAGTAAGGTTTCAGCTTCAGTTTTCGTGGTTGCGATACCAATGACACTTAAGCCCTCTATTTTCATCAAATTTCGGCGGTGGATCTCAGCGATACCCACATCATCTTCAATGATTAACACTTTAATCGCATTAGTTGATGTCATTCATAATATCCTTATTCGTATATTTTTTTGGTAAATACACCGTCATTCTTGTTCCTTCATTATCTATACTTTTCATCATTAGCTGCCCATAATATTGACTAATGATTTGATCAACAAGGTGCAGTCCCACGCCTCGGTTACTTTCCGATTTGCTTGATACGCCTTGTTTAATTAATTCTTTTTGTGCGATACCTTCTGGTAAACCACAACCGTTATCTTCCACTTCAATGATAATCTCATTGCCAAAATCAGAAATGCTCACTGATACTTTTCTCTCTGATTTTATCGTATTGCTACTGATACAAGCATCAAAGCCATTATCAATAAAGTTACCTAAAATTGTTACAATATCTTCGGCACGAATATGTTCAGGTAAGGTTAACAGCTGTGACCCTTCATCAATCTCTAATAATAACCCTAGCTCCCTAGCCCTTTCACTTTTACCTAACAATACGCCTGCGATCATAGGTTCGTGAATTGCTTCACGTAAGAATTGAATTAAATGTTGATAGCGTGCGGTTTCTTGTCCTATCAAGTTTAATACTTCTTCATTCTTACCTAAATGAATAAGGCCGCTGATAGTGTTTAATTTATTACTATGTTCATGCGTTTGCGAGCGTAACAAGTCGGAATATTCACGCACCTGTGATAGCTGTTTAGTGAGTTCTGTAATTTCATCTTTAAGACGGAAACTTGATACAGCACCAACAACCCGGTCATCAACAACAAGCACCAACCTATTCGCCACAATAGCTTGGCCTTTAATCATCATCTCAACATTGTATTCGCTGACTTTGCTGGTTAAAATTTCCGTTAGATTGTTATCAGGCAATACTTCATCCATTTTTCGGTGCAATACATCCTTGGCCTTCACTTTAAAAATATCGCATGCACTGCGGTTGATTGAACGTAAATAACCATTCGCATCAATACTCACAACACCTTCTTTGATAGTACTAAGCGTTACTTCTAGCTCCATATATAAGCGACCGAACTCTTCGGGCTCAAAGCCAAATATCGCATTCTGAAATTTCTTTGCCGTAAAATTAGAAATTAATGCATTAGTAAGTACAACCAACACGACCATAAAAAGAAGGAATACGAGGAAGTGCTTGGCTTTATTTTCAATACTTGTGACTAAATAGCCAACAGAGACAACACCTATAATTTCTCCATTGTAAGCCAATATGGGTGTTTTACCGCGTACTGATTTACCTAATGAGCCTTCGGCCAGCGAAATATAAGATAAACCTTGTTTTAAGGCTTTATCATTATCTTCCCCCTGCATTTTATGACCAAGACGATTAGCGACAGGATGAGCATAACGTAAACTGTTTTTATCACCGATCACAATAAACGTAGCATTAATGGATGAGCGTAACAATTCGACTTTTTCTCTGATTAGTTCTGGATTTTTCGCCTCAATAGCTTCAATCACAGAAGGCGATGCAGCTAAAAACTTAGCAATACCGAGTGCTTTTTCTCCACTTTCCTGCTCTTCCCAATGCTTTAAATAAGCAAAGCCTGCAATCGATAAAATCAATAACTTAACAACACCAGACAAGGTCATAACCAGTAATAAGCGATGCCTAAAAGTCAGCTTCTGCCAATTAAACAATACGTTACTTTTCGTTAATGCAATCATACAAGCAAAGCCGATGGTAAAAAGAATACAATTATAACATTGATCCGTATTTATATACTCGAAATTGGAGTAAACCACTCGTTCACGAAAAAACAATTAACATTACGGTAACCTTAGTTTTCTTTCAACTGCGTATAAACGACTAATACCTAAATAAAGGAAATGCTAACTAAATTAAGCGTATTTACACTACTTTAACGTTTTAGCCACAATTAGTAATCAATTTGAGGTATCATGATAGTATAGACAATAGTGCATAAAAAATGCCTATTAAATACTAAAGTTAAGGATAAATAAGTAATGAATAAAAGAAACACTCAAGTCGTAAATGAAGAAGTCTCATTTGATGTACAAGATGAATTAGTTTCTACCACGGATACCCGAGGTGTCATTACTTATGCTAATCCCACCTTTTGCCAAGTCGCTGGTTTTGAACTCGATGAATTAGTCGGTCAAAACCACAACGTTGTTCGTCATCCTGATATGCCAGCCGCTGCATTCAAAGATCTTTGGACGAATTTACAAGCCGGAAAACCTTGGCGTGGCGCAGTTAAAAACCGCTGCAAAGATGGTCGCTATTATTGGGTTGATGCCTTTGTAACACCAATTCACGAGCAAGGTAAATTAGTTGGTTATCAGTCTGTACGTAAAAAACTAGCGCACAAAGATAAGCTTACCGCCGAACACACTTACAAAAAAATTAATAACGGAAAAAGTTTATTCCAGTGGTATCAGCGTCCACTCTTAAAACCCTTGGCTTTCTTCATTATCAGTACATTGATCGTGTACATCAGTCAAAATATGCCTTACTTCAGTATTTTATTACCACTGCTACCCTTTATTATTTTCTATAATGAATTGATTACAGTGCCACGCTATTTTACTTCTTTGAAACAAAATTATGACAGTGTTTCTCGTTATATATTCTCAGGGTTAAAACCACAGGGTGTGGTTGATTTCCAATTAAAAATGGAAGAAGGTAAGATTCAGACTATTTTAGGTCGTATTGTTGATAGTAGTCGATCACTTGAAACGGGAGCTGATAACCTAACCACTGCAGCTAACAGAGCAAAAGAAGGTGTTGAACAAGAAACACTTGAATTGCATCAGGTCGCAACCGCCGTCACTGAAATGTCATCCACGATTGCAGAAGTGTCTCAAAATACTCTATTAACCTCGAAAAAAGTACAACTTGCCCATAATGATTGTGAAAGTGTAACAAAGGCGATGTCAGACACCATGAGCCAAATTGGCAAACTCGCAAATGATGTATCAGAATCCGCTACATCTGCTAATATGCTGTCAGAAGAAGCCAAAAAAATTAGCAGCATCATGTTAGAAATTCGAGGGATTGCCGACCAAACAAATCTACTTGCATTAAATGCAGCAATTGAGGCTGCGCGCGCTGGTGAACATGGCCGTGGTTTTTCTGTTGTAGCCGATGAGGTAAGAGCATTATCAACACGCAGCCATAATGCCACTGAGCAAATCCAAACCTCAATTAACGAGATTCAACAAACGCTTGAGCAATGGTCAATAACGATGCAGCAAGGCAAAGAGTCTGCCGAGTTATGTGTTGATGAATCTAAACGTACACAAGTGATGATGCAGAATGTCTATGGTGCTATCACTGATATTTCAGACTTGGCAATACAAATATCGAGTGCATCAGAAGAGCAGAATATGGTGTCACAAGAAATCAGTCGAAATATTGTCAATATCAGTGATGCTTCACAGCATAACCTACAACAAACAGAGTTAGTTGAACGTGAGGCATCCGATATTAACAATAACTCTAAATCACTGGCTGCGTTAGGCTCAACCTTTTAAGCTGATTAAGGTCTGTTGCAATGGCTTTTACCGTATAGATTTGAAAAAGGCTGTGCGGTAAAGCCGTGAGCAAAAATGCTCATAAGGATCGTAAGAGTTACAACAGCGTAAACAACATCAAAACCACCAATATCACCGACGTTATGCGCCACAATCAACACGTATAAAATAGAAGCAATTCCACGCGGTCCAAACCAAGCAATAAACACACGGCTTGCAAAATCCAAATTTGTACCAATTAATGAAATCATCACAGGCAACATACGTAATACAGTCAAGCTCAATAATGCATAGATAACCACATTCACGCTAATATCATGTAATGTTAATGGCACAAACGCTAAACCAAACAAAAAGAAGCTAATAAGAATAAATAACTCCCCTTCGCTTTCTGCAAACTCTGCAATATGCGCTCGCGCTTGTTTACTGGTATTGCCAATATATAACCCCGCAAAAAAAGCAGCAATAAAACCATTACCTAATAATGCTTCGGCAAGATAAAACCCGAGAATAGCGAGGGCTATCGGAATCAGGTTTTGATAGCTTTCTTCAATCCAGTTATGCGCAATTGCTTTGTTCAATAATTTAGCACCAAGATAACCAACCATACCGCCAACCAGCATGCCAAAAACGATTTGTTCAGCTACATACCAAATCCAGTTATAATCATCAGCTTTACTTAATCCACTGGTTATCAGTGCTACCACGGTTAGTACAACAGGGAAAACAATACCGTCATTTAAACCACTTTCAACATTGATACTCGAACGGATCATGTTAGGTACTTTCGGATCTGAGACCACCGCTTTTCCTAAGGCCGCATCCGTAGGTGTAAGCAGTAACGCCAATAGGATCATATAAATAATTGCTTGGTCAGGAAACAGCCATACTGCTGCTGCAGTACCTGCGAAAATCGTTAAAGGTAGAGCAATAAAGAGTAGTCGTGCTGGTATATGCCATGAACGTCGCAGCAACTTTAGATCTAACAATGCCGCATCACTAAACAACACGAGTACTAATGTGATTTCCACCAACACAGTAACAAATTCGGCATCCACTTCAACAGCAGTAATACCTAATCCAAATGGCGAGCAAATAAGCCCCAATACGGTGAATACCATAGGGCCTGATATATCAAATTGGGCGAATTTTTTGGATATAAAACCATAGAACAATACGATTAAGGCAATAATCAAAATAACGACATGTTCATCCATGACTAAAACTCCGAACTAAAGTGAATTGATTTCTTTGACCATCGCGATCACTTGTTGATACGTTTTAGCATTTAGCTTTGCAGAGCAGCAATAATTTTCAATCACCGCATGCTTACGAATCAATTCGACAAACTCAGACACCAATATTCGACAGTCTAAAGAAACAAACATGTCTGTATTCAAAGGAGATGACGCGACAGGAAGTGAAAATAAAGCACCACTCGCATCGATTAACCTATCTTCTGATTCATAGTGAGGCAGGCATAAACCAGGATCATTTTTCCACTCAGTTAACGACTCAACATAAATAAGTTCATCTTCACTGTGATATTTTATCACTGCAGGCCACTTTACCATTTGAGTACTCCTATCATTTACTATTAGCCCACTGTAGCAGCTTGTTATTAATGTTTCAGTTATAAAATTCAAATACTTAAGCTTAGCATTCACACTAGCAAAACGAATATCACCTTTAATCATACTTATGTGCATTAAACTGAGTATAATGGCCTATCATTTACTTGTATATTATACAAATGTGGAAACAACCCAGTTACGAGCAAAGAATAATTTTCGCACCACCATCGATGCTATTTTAGATAATATCCATAAGCATGGTTATGCTGTTATCGAAGATGCACTTCCAGAAGGCATTATTGAAAAGTTACTGACTGATTGCCTTGAAAACCAACCTGAATTTAAAGCCGCTGGCATTGGTCGTCAGCAAGACTCACAATTAAACACTCAGATACGCAAAGATAAAACCTTGTGGTTAACGGGTGAAAGTCCTGCTCAAGCTGATTTTATGGCGCTAATGAGCGACCTTAGGTTGGAAGTTAATCGTAACTTTTTCTTAGGCTTATTTGATTATGAATGTCATTACGCGAAATATGAAATTGGTGATTTTTATAAAAAACACCTAGATGCGTTTAAAGGTAAATCAAACCGCGTCTTTACCACGGTCTGTTACCTGAACACCCCCGGTGTTGGTGGTGAATTACTCATCTATGCACAAGATTCAAATGATGTGATCGTACGCATTGCGCCCAAAACAGGGACCTTGGTAGTATTTGAAAGTGAACGTTTTCCGCATGAAGTACTTGCAGCTAAATCAACACGTTATTCAATTGCTGGTTGGTTTAGAATGAACAATTCAATTGCAGGCACGATAGACCCAACGTCATAACAACAAAAAGACGAGTCATATTACTATCACTCGTCTTTAATAATCGATAGCAAGTAATAAACAACTAAGGCTGAGTTTTTTGGCGCAGTGTCGTCACCACTTCGCCACCTATACCCCAGTTATCGGTATTCACTTCGTCAATCACCACAACGGTCGTTTTCGGTTTTTTCCCCAATACGTCCACCAGCAATTGTGTCGCACCTGCGATTAACTGTGCTTTTTGCTCTTTCGTTACTTGCTCATCGGTGATTTTGATATTGATATACGGCATTTAACAACTCCTTTGATGATAACGGTCAGAATTCCATAATCTAACCTTGAAATAACAGACTTAATTTATGCGTGTTCACTCTTGGCGTAAGTTAGTTTTTTATTAGCAAAGTGCTTTTTATTAACAAAAAACTGGGTATTAGCAAACCAGACACCAATACTCACCGCAGTCATCGCGATGATTAAACCTATTTTAACAGGTTCATCAAATACAAATAACGCACTCACACCGGCAATAACCGGTACCATCGCCATCATAGTGCCCATGTTCGCCGCACCAATAATCTGCACAGCGCGAACATATAACAGCATCTGAACTATGGTCGCGAGAAAACCTTGATAAAAGCTTTGCAGTAAGATGTCCCCCCACAATTCTGACATTCCTAAACTGATATTTTTGGGTAACCAAAGCAAGTAAACCGGCATATAAATAGTACAAGTTATAATGGCTAAACTCGCGGTTGCTTGCCATGGTGTGATCTGCCAACGGCTCAGTAATACTGAAAATATGCCCCAACAAAACGCAGCTCCCGCCAAACTTAAATGACTAATCGATAATGCTCCCAGCACTAAAAACTCTTGTAAAAATAGCACCGCGATACCCGATGTAATCACCGCGACACCAAACCACTTACTCCAAACGTGCCTTTGTTTGTTAACCACAACCGACAAAACAATAATCATCACAGGGATCAAGCCAGGCAGCAGTACCGCTGACTGTGAACCAGGAGTCGTTTCAAATCCTTGAAAGGCAAATAACGCATATCCTAGACCACCAAACAGGCTACAAACAATGAACTTAGGTTGCCATAACTTGAACCGAAATTTAAACCACCAAATAGGGAGAACTAAAGCTGCACAAGTTGCATAACGAATGGCAATAACATCATAAGACAATAAGGGGCTAATCCCACCCATACGAGACACTAAAATAAACCCAGACCAAATAAGCACGGCCCCAAATGCAGCCAAGTAACCTTGACGTGTTGAATTATTCATAATTTATTCCTAACTAAGCTTATGAATTAGAGTATAAAAGCAATATACTGTTATTAATAATGAATTATTATGAATCTATCTTTCTCATTTGAAGAAGGTAATGCGGTGTAACGTGGAGATATAAACAATGGAATTGTCTGACCTTACTATTTTTTGTGCTGTCGTCGAAATGGGCGGGATAAGTCCTGCAGCACATGCATTAAATCGTGTACCTTCAAATATTACATCACGAGTCAAAAAATTAGAAGCCGAATTAAATACCGCTCTATTCATTCGAGAAAAGAACCGGTTAAGACCCTCACCCACTGGTGAACAATTTTTTACTCATGCTAAAGAAATTCTAGCCATGGCTGAGTCGGCGATATTAAAAATCAATAATACGACACCATCTGGAAGACTACGCTTAGGCAGTATCGAAGCTGTCGCGGCATCACGCCTATCTAACGTATTATTGGATTTTCATCAGACCTACACTGAAGTCGAGTTAGAAGTAACCACCAGCCCCACAGGTACACTCATCGAACAAGTTATTGATGGCCAACTAGACTTAGCACTCGTGTCTGATCCCCCCCAAGATCAACGACTACAAATAACACCAATATTTAGCGAGACCCTAGTACTGGTTTCGAGTTTGCTTAATGAAGATATTAACTCCCCCTTAGACTTAGGCCATAATCCCACATTACTGGGTTTCTCAACACAATGCGTCTATCGTACACGTTTAGTTGACTGGGTAAAACAAGCAGATATACTCCCCAAAATTGTGGAAATAAACTCCTATACGGCACTATTAAACTGCGTAACAGCGGGTATGGGGGTTGGTTTTGTGCCAGAAAAATTATTGACTGTATATCCATTTAAAGAAGGTATTAAAACACACCCTTTACCAACAATGATAGGCTCTACAACGACTAACTTAATTTGGCGTAAGGACTCAGTGAAATCAAGTATGGAAGCATTTAAGAGCACATTAATAGCAACATCAAATATCTAGTTTAACACTAAGTTTCAGTTGCTTATAAGCATCCGACCAGCCACTTAAACATGATAAATTATTTGATTACTTTATACTGCAATGAAATACTGTATTTTTCATACTTCAACAAGGACAATCAATGAGCCTGCTGCTTATATCTTTACTTATCATTATCTGCCTATTATTACGTTTTTTTAACTTTCATCGCACCAAATCAATCGTATTATGCTGCATAATTTTACTTACAGCACTTATCAGTATCGGGGTCGTCCCTAAATATTTATTGGATAAATTACAGCAAGATTATGTAGCGAAACCCCCGATTCATTGGCAGGAAAATAACGCTATTATCTTACTTGGCGCAGGTCTAGAAAAGGTTGGCAATAATATTGAGCCGCCTTTCCATTCTTTTGGGCGGATCTACGAAACGGCAAGACTTTACAATGAATGTGTTGACAGTGCTCAACAATGTAAAATCATTGTAAGTGGTGGTGATACTAAAAATCTAGGTGATACAGAAGCCGCCGTTTATAAAGAACGCTTAGTTTCTATTGGTATTAATGCCGTTGATATAATCACCGAACCAAAGAGTCTTAACACATGGCAGAATGCACAATTCACCAGTGAAATACTCAGCAAAGGCGATTTCGACTACAGCGTTTTAGTCTCATCTGGATTACACATCAAACGTAGCCAATTGTATTTTGAACATTTTGGTGTACGTGCAACCCCAATCAGAGCCGATTATATGTCAGCAAACATATCATTCATCCCACTTGGGTATAACTTTGCACTGACTGATTTTGCATTACACGAATGGATTGGGTTTTGGCGATATGATATCTACAACATGATTGGCGCAAACCAAAAGCGCACTAATGCGGGTGACGCCTAGCTAGTAGTCTAACGTTAAAGTAGAAACTTAGCACAAAAGTAATAACGAAGGTAACGAGTAAAAATTAAATGATGCGAGTTACCTTCGTATATTGATTATATTAACTATCGGCAAGAGGACGTGTTGGAATTTTTAACTCAGTCCAAACATGGTGAGCAAAACCTGCCCCCGCTTCTTGATACATGTTATAAACAGGATTAACGCCAAGCGCTCTCAGCTCATCTTCATCACTCTTAAAATGTGCTAGCGCAGCAACTTGGAAACTACAACGATCCATTTTATGTAACTGCTCTGCAGCATAATGATTACCGTGATGATCGGGCATCGCTAATAACACCAATTTAATGTTATCGGTCATTTCCAATTTATTCCAAAAATCAGTATCAAGCGCATCGGCAGTGATCACGCGTCGACCAAGTTCACAATGATCTAAGGTCTTTTGGTTATTATAATCAAGACCCAATACCTTATCACCATATTGAGATTTCAATTCATCATACGCACCAGCACCAATTCGGCCCATACCCATCACTAATATTTCGGCATCGCCAAGCGAAACAGGACGATCATCAATGTGTAAATTCGAGGCTTGGAAACGCGCTAATTTATCCGTAAAGCGGTTATAAATATCATCCGCATATTTATTAAGTAACGAAGCAATAACAAAACTGATTGATACTGCAAGTGCAGTAATAATCAACCAGTCTTGTGATAACCAACCTTTATAAGTCGCCAATGCAGCCACAATCAAACCAAACTCACTGTAATTTGCCAACGAAAACGCCGCAAATAATGACGTACGAGCGCGTAGTTTAAATTTCGCCAACGTAAGGAAATATAAGGCTATTTTACCAAACAGTAAGACAGCTAAAATCCCCGCCACGAACAAGTGGTCAATAGTTGGCAGCCCACCTAAACCAATACTGAGAAAGAAACAAACAAGCAGCATCTCTTTCATGTTAAACAAAGACTTTGCCATCTGTTTCGCACTGACGTGACCTGCTAATAACATACCGGCAATCAAGGCCCCCAAATCAGCTTTCATACCTACCGATTCAAACAACCCAGCGCCAAGCACAAGCGAAAGGAAAATACCGTACAAAACCAAGAGTTCACCGTGACCAACTCTGTCTAATAATTTAAACAATAATGGCCTAATTAACGGTAATGCTAATAAAATAACAGCAAATAACGACGGGATCTTACCGACTGAGACTGTTAAAAATACCACGGCAAAGATATCTTGCATGATCAGAATACCAATCGCGATACGGCCATATAACGAGTTTGTTTCACTCTTTTCTTCTAGGATTTTCACTGCAAATACAGTACTTGAGAAACTTAATGCAAAAGCGACAAGCATTAGTGAAAAGCTATCTAGGTTAGTAAAAAAAGTTAACCCTATTTGTTTTAAGATAAATAAAACGACTGCATAAAAAGCAATACTGGCAAAAATATGTACACTTGCCCCACCCCATACTTCGGCTTTAAACAAAGTACGTATATCTAACTTTAAACCAATCGAGAACAAGAGCAAGGTAACACCGAGATCTGCAAATGTTTGCAAACCTTGAGTCGCTTCAAAACCGTAAAAATTAAGCGTAAAACCCGCCAATAGGAAACCGACCATAGGTGGTAATCCCGCTAGATTAACAAGCATGCCAAAACTAAATGCAGTGGCGATAAAAAGTAAAAGAGTAGTATCCATTAACGAGACCTATATAAGGTGGACGAAACGCCTATACTCTCGACATGATAACCGTGAGCATGATTAGCGATAATATTTATTGGTTGAATTAAAGCAGTAAATTAGTTTGCTAATTTTAAGATAATTAGTGACATAGAACAATCTCTTTATACTACTTAGGTATTAAATTTATATTACATATAACTCATTTGCATACCTGATCAATTAAATCAATATAACACAGATCGAATATAACAATTGACACATATAACAAATTATACATATACTTATCGCATAATAAAAAATATATGTGAGTAAATAATATGGAACCGACACAACTTTTTAAAATTCTTTCTGACGAAACCCGTCTAAGAATATTAATGCTAATTGATATTGAAAAAGAGCTTTGTGTATGTGAATTAATATCAGCCGTGACAGCAAGTCAGCCAAGTATTTCTCGTAATTTATCTCAACTCCGTAAGTCTGGTTTATTAGTTGATAGAAAGTATAAACAATGGGTGTTCTATGCCATTAACCCAGAATTACCGGAATGGCAAAAAATAATTATAGATCTAAGTTCACAACAAAATAGCAGCTTAATTACTGCTGATATACAACGACTAAACGACATGGGTAAACGCCCAGAAAGAACACAACAACACTGCGAGTAGTAACGAACATGGGTATATTTGAACGATATTTATCAGTATGGGTAGCACTTGCTATCACCGCAGGTGTGATTTTAGGCGCTTGGCAACCAGACGTTTTTCAGTTAATTGCAGGTTTAGAAATTGCACATGTTAACTTAGTTGTCGCCATCTTTATCTGGATAATGATTTATCCAATGATGGTACAAATTGATTTTTCTGCTATTAAAGATGTCGGTAAAAACCCAAAGGGATTGTTCCTCACCGTATTCATTAATTGGATCATTAAACCTTTTACAATGGCTGCTTTTGCCTGGTTATTTTTTAAAGTATTTTTCGCTGACATGGTCGACGCCAGCTCTGCACAAGAATATATCGCGGGGATGATCTTACTCGGGGTGGCGCCTTGTACTGCAATGGTATTTGTTTGGTCACAACTCACCAAAGGTGATGCAAATTACACCTTAGTGCAAGTCTCCGTGAACGACATTATTATGGTCTTTGCATTTGCCCCTATCGCAGCATTTTTACTGGAAGTCAGTGATATCAATGTCCCTTGGGAAACCTTGCAGTTATCTGTTTTTCTCTATGTTGTTCTGCCCTTAATTGCCGGTATCCTAACACGTAAAAAATTAGATAAATCAACAGACAAAGAAGCGATTCGGCATACACTGGCAAAGCTAAAACCTTGGTCTATCTTAGGCCTACTCGCCACCGTTACCTTATTATTTGGCTTTCAGGCTAATACCTTACTCAACGATCCCAAAACCATTGTTCTCATCGCGATTCCACTGGCATTGCAGACATACATGATCTTTGCGATTACTTTTTTTGCCGCAAAACGCCTTAAACTACCGCATAACATAGCAGGTCCAGCTTGCTTAATTGGTACCTCCAATTTCTTTGAACTCGCTGTCGCCGTTGCTATTTCGTTATTTGGTCTACATTCAGGAGCGGCACTTGCCACTGTAGTTGGTGTACTCGTCGAAGTCCCGATTATGCTATCGCTCGTCGCCATTATTAATCGTAGTCAAAACAGCTTTAACAATTCAAAATCTGAATTATTAAGCTAAATAAGGCAATCATAAAATTATATATAAACATAAATTAAAATAATCTGTATTTTGGAGAATAAAATGACTATTAAAATCGGTATCAATGGATTTGGCCGTATGGGTCGCCTGGCAATGCGTGCAGCCTTTAATTGGGATGATATTGAAATTGTGCAAATTAATGATCCTGCTGGTAATGCAGAAACACTGGCACACTTACTTAATTTTGACTCGATTCATGGCCGTTGGGAGCATCAAGCTGAACATCTTGGCGATAAAATGATCATCGCTGACCGTTTTATTCCTTGTACACGCAATACCGCCATTACCGATACCGACTGGTCACAGTGTGACGTGGTACTGGAAGCATCGGGAAAAATGAAAACATCAACCCTACTGCAAGGTTATTTAGACCAAGGTGTTAAGCGCGTGGTTGTAACTGCGCCAGTAAAAGAAGAAGGGGTGTTAAACGTGGTGATGGGTGTAAATGACGATCTTTATAACAAAGACCTTCATCCTATTGTTACCGCAGCGTCTTGTACCACCAACTGCCTCGCGCCAGTAGTTAAAGTATTAAAAGAAAAATTGGGCATTAAACATGGTTCAATGACCACGATCCACAATATCACCAATACACAAACTATTCTGGATGCACCGCATGCTGATTTACGTCGTGCCCGTGCTTGTGGTACATCATTGATACCGACAACGACGGGATCTGCAACGGCAATTACCAATATATTCCCAGAATTAGCTGGTAAGTTAAACGGTCATGCTATCCGAGTGCCACTCGCAAATGCATCTCTCACCGATTGTGTTTTTGAAGTTGAGCGTGAAACAACAGCAGAAGAAGTTAACAGTTACTTCAAGCAAGCGGCAGAAAACGAACTAAAAGACATCCTTGGTTATGAAGAGCGTCCATTAGTATCTGTTGATTATAAAACCGATCCGCGTTCGAGCATCATTGATGCCTTATCAACTATGGTTGTTAATGGTACACAAGTGAAAATTTATGCTTGGTATGACAATGAATGGGGCTATGCAAATCGCGCCGCAGAGTTAGCACGCATGGTAGGTCGCTTAGACAAATGATAAAAGCGTTAGCGGGTATTTCCCCACAAATAAAACAATATCTCATTATTACCGGTAATTATTGGGCTTTTACCCTAACCGATGGTGCATTACGCATGTTGGTTGTACTGTATTTCCACCAGCTGGGTTACAGCCCGATTAATATCGCCATGTTGTTTGTGTTTTATGAAGTGTTTGGTGTCATCACTAATTTAATTGGTGGTTGGCTAGGTGCACGATTGGGGTTAAATAAAACAATGAACATTGGTTTGGGGATGCAAATTGTCGCCTTGATGATGTTAACCGTACCCGCTGACATGCTGACTGTTGTTTATGTGATGGTTGCACAAGCCTTATCCGGCATTGCTAAAGATCTGAATAAAATGAGTGCTAAAAGTGCCATTAAGTTGCTGGTTCCAAAAGGCAATGACGATAGCGGTAGTAATAAGCTGTATCACTGGGTTGCCGTTTTAACAGGTTCTAAGAATGCGTTAAAAGGGGTTGGTTTTTTCTTAGGTGGTGTCCTATTAACTACGCTTGGTTTCCAAGGTGCAATTCAGCTTATGGCAGCAATGCTATCTGTGGTCTGGTTCTGGAGTTTAATCAGTTTAAAAGCTGAACTTGGTAAAGCAAAAAACAAACCTAAGTTTACGGAAATTTTTTCTAAGAGTAGCTCGATAAACTTGCTCTCAGCTGCACGGTTATTTTTATTCGGAGCGCGTGACGTTTGGTTTGTAGTTGCACTCCCGGTATTTTTAGCAACAAGCTTTAATTGGGATCATTGGTGGGTTGGCAGCTTTATGGCAAGTTGGGTTATCGGTTATGGCATGGTGCAGTCAATCGCTCCGCAATTCACCGGTAAATCACCATCACCAAGATCAGCTGCACGATGGGCTAGTTATTTAGCTACTATTCCAGTATTGATTGCCATTGCGCTGCATTATCAATTCTATGTGCAATTCTCGATTATCGTTGGCTTATTAATCTTTGGTGGCTTGTTTGCCATAAACTCATCATTACACAGTTATTTAATTGTGAGTTTAGCCAGCAGTGATGGCGTGTCTATGGATGTTGGCTTTTACTACATGGCGAACGCGATGGGACGATTGATCGGCACCGTATTGTCAGGCTGGGTATTTCAAGTTTACGGCTTGGAAATGTGCTTGTGGATTTCCGCGCTATTTATCTCCCTCTCAGCCATTATTGCATTAAAGCTAAAAGACTCACCGACAAACTAAACCGCAAAACTACTTGGTCATAGTTTACGCTGTTACCAAGTTTTGATACACCTACTGATTAATCCCCCAGTAAATATAATCTCGTCACAAAACAAACCCCACTGACTTGAAGTTACCCACAAATAGTTGAAAATGGACAGGTTGACACCTTTCATGTGCAACCTTTACATATAGAGTCCTACACTCCCAATTAAACCCACACATCCAGGACGGAGCAATAAACAGCTATGATTATCTTTTTTATCTGCATAACACTGTTAATATTAGGGTATAAGTTTTATAGCCCCTTTGTTGAAAAGCAAGTTGGTATTGACCCTACCGCGCAAACACCACAAGTCAGATTTGAAGAAGGCATCGACTACGTTGCAATTCATCCTGTTAAAGCCTTCCTTATTCAATTTTTAAACATTGCTGGTGTTGGCCCTATTTTTGGCCCGATCCTTGGTGCGCTTTATGGTCCAATAGCTCTTGTTTGGATCGTCCTAGGTAATATTTTAGGTGGTGCAGTACACGATTACTTCTCGGGTGTATTAAGTATTAAAGAAGACGGTAAAAGTTTACCTGAAATTGCAGGGCACTATTACAACGTCTTCTTTAAAGCAGTCATGCTGGTATTCACAGCTATGCTACTGTTTTTTGTCGGTGTGGTATTCATCATGAGTCCAGCGGGCCTATTAAGTAACTTAAGTTATTTTGAAGGTACCTTCTTAGCTGGCAATACATTTTGGGTGTTAGTCATTTTGGGCTATTACCTACTTGCCACCTTGCTACCTGTTGATAAGATTATCACTAAATTTTATCCTATTTTTGGATTATTAATGATTGTAATGACCTCACTTATCGCGATTTCATTACTTTTTAATGCTCCGCATTTACCTGTCGTAGGTGATTTTTTTGGTTACTTCGATGCCGATCATTACAGCCATGATTTCTTGGAACCAAACACCGATGGCCTGCCAGTGTGGCCATTATTATTCATGACCATCACTTGTGGCGCAATCAGCGGTTTCCATTCTACCCAAGCACCTATTATTGCCCGCTGTTTAACCAATGAAAAATATGTTCGTCCAGTTTATTATGGCGCGATGATGTGTGAAGGGATTGTCGGTTGTGTATGGGCATTAGCAGGTATTGCCGCATTTCCTGAAGGTTACTCTGAACTTAAAGCATTGCTTGATCAAGGAGGTCCAGGTCTAGTGGTTAACCATGTAGCAAACAGTTATCTTGGTGCACTCGGTGGTATTATGGCTATTATAGCAGTTGCCGTATTCCCTATTACGTCAGGTGATACAGCCTTCCGTTCATTACGTTTAACGTTAGTTGATGCGTTTAATATCCCGCAAAACTTACGTAATCGTTTATTACTGGCAGTGCCAATTTTGATTATCGCTTATTTCATGACTAAGTTAGACTTTTCATTAATCTGGCGTTATTTCGCATTTTCAAACATGCTACTTTCTACCAGTGTATTATGGCTAGCAACTAAATTTTTATTTGAACGCGGAACTTTCCATTGGGTTGCTAGTTTGCCTGCTGTTATTGGTACCAGTGTTACCGCATCTTATATTATGACTGCTGGAATTGGTTTCAATATGCCGGTTGAATACAGTAAACCGATTGGTGTGGTTGTTGGTGTCGTCACGTTTATATTACTCATCGTGGCACATAATAAACGACCGAGGACTTTAATTACTTAATTATGACAAAACAGATTGCAGCCATTGTTCAAGCATGCAACTACCGTCAGTACTATTCTTACTTAGTCCAAGTACAAATAAAGCACAAGGCTGAATAATTAATTCAGCCTTGTGCTTCTGTGGAATCTGAAACTAATCCACACGTTCATCTGAAACAACTTTTCCATCTTTGATATTGATAATCCGTTTGGTACGCTGAGCCAAAGCGTTATCATGAGTAACGATAATCAAGGTTCGACCTTCTCTGTGCAATTCATTAAACAAAGCTTCAATTTCGGCACCTGATTTAGAATCCAACGCTCCAGTCGGTTCATCCGCCAAGATAATTTGCGGATCATTAACCAATGCGCGCGCAATCGCAACCCGCTGCTTTTGCCCCCCAGAAAGTTGATTAGGCTTGTGGTGCATGCGATCCCCCAAACCAACTCGTTCAAGTAATGCAGCCGCCTTTTTCCTTCTTTCTGCTGCTTTTACACCTCGGTATACTAAAGGTAGAGCGACATTTTCCAATGCACTCGCATATTCCAATAAATTAAAACTTTGAAAAACAAATCCAATATTCAAATTGCGAATTTTTGCTAACTGATTACCGCTTAATGCGGACACATCTTGGCTATTCAAATAATATTCACCCAAGGTTGGCTTATCTAAACAGCCGAGCATATTCATTAATGTTGATTTACCAGAACCCGAGGGCCCTAATATAGAAAGAAACTCACCTTTATTTATCGTCAAAGAAACACTGTCTAAAGCACGAACTTCTTCATCACCACTTTTATAATGCTTACTTATACCACTTAGAACAACGAGATTTTCAGCCGTAGATATCATATTGTTATCACTATTATTCACTTTGTAACGCCTCTAAAGGTGTAATACTGGCAGCCCTATTTGCAGGAAACCAAGCCGCCGCGACTCCGACTAGACTTAGGGCAAGAATAACCAAGCCGATAATAGAAAAAGAGAGTTCAGGTGTTGGTTTTCCGAGTTCTTCATACAAACGATTTCCCGAAATAGGTAACGCCTGAATCGAATTTATCAAGCCAAAAGTCAGTCCTAATCCGAGTCCCCCTCCAATTGCCATAGTAAAAAGAGACTGAGTCAAATAATGAAGTCTGATCGTTGCAGGACTTGCTCCTACAGCCATTCTTAAGCCAATGTCACGCGTAGCCCGCTTAACCGTTGCATACATCACATTAGCGATCCCAATACCCGCAACACCTAAGGTAACAAACCCGATAATACCTAAAAAGCTTTGTAAACCGATTAAGAAACGACGCATCGTTTTTTGCCTCAACAGCATATCTTGGGCCTGAACCAACTGCTTGTCCTCGATACTTGCACCGTACTTTCTCGCAATTACTTGTTTCACAGTGGCCGCAACTTGCTTTCGGTTCACTTGTTTAACAGGCTCAATATTGAGCGCAGAAATAGCGCTGTTTTGATGAAAGCGCTGCCAAGTGGAAAACGGTACAAAGATCGACTCATTCAATGGGATACCTTGCTCTACATTTGCGCTGCTACTTTTTATCAACCCGATAACGATGAACTCTTCACTCCCTACCTTGACTTTTTTCCCCACGGGGTCAACATTTAAAGTAGGTGTGTTAATCCAATCAAACCTATCCGATTGATTAAATAGAGAAATCGCGGCACTTTCACCCATGACAATGACCTTACGCTGTTCCTTCATATCCATAGGATTAAACCAGCGTCCTCCGGCTCTAATTTTCAAACCAGTCATCGTTTGGTATCTAGGATAAACACCAAGCGGCGTTTGCCATGTTCGACGATTCTCAAACGTCACACGTTCATCCCATTTTGCACTTGGTTGGACATTTTTGACACCCGGCAGTACTTTAATCACATTAAGATCTTCACTCTTTAATTTAAGCTGTTTACCAATATAAAAATTACCCACATTTTTAGTCGCGTAGCCGCCTGTCAAATAAATAAGTTTGCCATTGCCACTTTCAGAACTTCGAATAAGTCCTTGCCGTAAACCTTCACCAGAAGCTAACATAATAGCAATACATAACGTTGCCCACGCAACGGCTAAAATGGTTAAACTAAGGCGTAATTTTTCAGCTGCCATCTCCTGAAAAATTTGTCTTATTGGGAGTAACATTTTCAAGCCCTCGCATTCAAAGCAATAACAGGAATAAGGTTTGAAGCACGTCTAGCTGGAAAATAAGAAGCAAAAAGAGCAAGTACGGTAATGACACCTAGCGACATCCAAACAGCCTCAAGCGTTATCATTGGAAAACCAAGCCACTCAGGCATGCCAATATAATTCAATAACGCAACAATGGCATAAGAAGAGATAATGCCGATCACCGTACCACAAGCCACTAAAATCACACCTTCAGCTAAAAATTGACCAAGGATATTATTTGGTGTCGCTCCAATCGCTAAACGAACGCCTATTTCACGCGTGCGCTCAGTAACAGACAAAAACATAATATTGGCCACGCCAAGTGAACCAACGGCTAAAGTCATTGCGCCACTTGCACCAAGAAATAACTGAATGCCACGTAACAGTGTTTTAAAGAAAATAGCTTCTCTTCCTAAATCGGGCATATATATTGAGTCTTTATCGCTGGGAGCAAAATGTTGCTGCTTGGCAAAAAATGATAACAAACTCTTCCGTAGCATCACGCCAGAAATAGCGTTAGCAGGCGACACTAATAACATCGTTGGCTTGCTTTTCCATAAATCATTAAACGTTGAACTCGGGATCATAGCTTGGCTTTCTGCATTATTGAATGAAATACCACTTTCATTTTTTTCTGTCACACCAATAACAACAAAAGGAATACCGTTAACGTTCAATGTCCCGCCAACGTTTAGATTACCAATATCAGCCAACTGCCAACCAACCACGGCAACACGGTTGTGATTATCTAAATCGTTACGGTTGATTTTCCGCGATTTTTTTACTAATTTCTGGTTTTGTAACTCAAAGAATTGATTGTCAATTCCCCTCACGTATCCAGGTAAAGATCGTCCCCGGCTATCAGTAACCCTTGCATCCCATTTCCCATAAACGACTGAAATATCACGAACGCCTGATTGCCTCGATATTTCACGCATGTCACTTTCAGAAGGCGACACATTCCTTCTGACAGGTAATCCTTGCCAAGCCTTGGTCGTCTGACCCGGAAATGCCATTTGAGTATCACTCATTAATAACGCAAAAGATTTGGTATTCGTTTGATAAAAACCTTCACCTAACGCAACCAGTACTAATACCGAGATAACCCCCCATACAATGGCAATAACGGCTAATAAACTACGTAGACGATGAGCAAGTAAAGTTTGAATCGTTTGAGACAATAACCCGGTCATGATTGCAGAGCCTGTGAGATCATGGTGATAGTATTGTCATCCAGCTTCCCTACAGACTTAAGCAAAGAAATACGGTGTTGCCAGTATTGATAAAATAAAGATTGAAGCGCATTCTTACTACCAAATAGACGGTTATGAGCATCGATAACATCCGATGCTTCAGCCATGCCCGCGTCATAAACAATTTGCTTATTTTTTAATAATCGCTGCCGAGACTCTACTTGTTGTTGGGCAATCTCAACACGTTCCCAATCAACCGATAACTGAGTATATCGATTTGAAATAGTACTCTTAATACGTATTTGAACCGCTCGCACCTCTTCTTTGGCTCGCAGTACCCGTAACTTAGCTCGGTCAACATTAGCACTAGTAGCGCCATTTAAGTCCAAAGGCGCCCTAAGGTTTAGGCTAGCATTAAACTCATCATTAGTTTTATAACCTACAGACCCTGTTAACGTGGGGTAATAACTCGATTTCGCCTGATCTTTTCCAAATTCAACCACGCGAACATTCTGTTTGGCCGCAAGCAGTTCAGGGCTGTTATCATTAGCAAGCTTTAACCAAGCTGTTTCGCTGTTTACAATCAACTTAGGAGGGGTCAGATTAGTCGTATCAATTTCATAAACGACATCCGGTGTAATATTAATTAAAGCAATTAATACCGCTTTTTTATCAGCAACTTTAGATTGATTTGCTAAGATTTCTGCTCGTTCATCAACATAGTTTGCTCGCATGTCTTCAAGCTCTGTTGAATGAATTTTACCCGCTTTATAACGCAGCTCTGTAATGTGCAGCATCTTCGTTCCTTCATCGAACTTTTGCTGCGCTAAACGCAAATCACCTTGAGACTGAGCAAGCGCTAAATAAGCATTAATAAGACGTTCGGCCAGATCATTATGACTCTGTTTAAATTTTAATTTAGAAGCAAGATACTCGGCCTCAGATTGGTCCAATACCGCCCACTTGCTGCTATCCCAAATCGTTTGAGTGAGGCTCATACCATAACGATTCGTATTACTGCTGCTATCATTCCAATTACTGCTTGCTGTTATTTCTGCGCTCGGTAGTAATGCACTTCGACTCATTCTTATTCCAGTTTCACTGATTTGCTCGTCCAATTGAGATTGCTGATAAATTGGATCGTAATACTTTGCAGCATTCCATGCATCCTCAATTGTTAGCGCAAAACTGGATGAGCTAAAACTAGCCATAATAAGTCCGAAAATTGAGTTATAACAACGAAATCGAACAGACATTTTGTTATTCATTTGACGCTCCCATCATCATACTAATATCGATAATAGCCTCACCATTTTCTAAACCAGAAAGCACCTCAACTATAATGCCATCAGACAAGCCGAGTTTAACTTCACGTGCTGAATATCCAGATTCTGATTCATCAGGGATCCATACTTCTGGTATTTCACCATTAAAATTTAAAACCCGCTCAGGAATAGTAACAACATCAGAAACCTGTTTAAGGATGATTTTCGCTGTCGCAGAAAATCCCGAACGAATCGTTATATCTTGCGGAAACTGGATGTTACCAACTTCAACTTGAAAGCCATTGTCAAAGCTTTGGTTACTATCCTTAGTCGTTGAATTTAGCATCTCAGATTGCACAGCTACTTTGCTTAACATTCCTTTCATAACCACTCCAGGGTAAGGTGCTAATATAACGTTAACTGGAGTGCCGACTTTCAACTGTGCGGCATCATGTTCACTCACGCTACCTTTGAAAATCATATCTTTCATATCCGCAACTGACATCATTTCTGTTGCTGCTTGACTTGATTCTGTTGACGTAATAGGTTCACCAATCTCAACCTTTAAGTTCAAAATCGTCCCATTAATTGGCGCTGTAATGGTAGAAGTCAGCTTTGACTCACCAACTGACGATTCACCGCTGCGGATAAGATCAAAATTTTGTTTCTTTTGCTGAACATCTGCTTGGCTCGACTTCACATCAGATCGAGCTTGAATGTACTCTCCATAGTTCTTCGGAATAATATTTTTCGATACAAGCTGTTTTAAATTATCTAATTTTTGTAGTGCCGACTCTAACATTGCTTCGCTTCGCATTAACCCGGTATTGGCCAATGTTAATGCTGCCGGAGTCGGATTTGGCCGGACTTTAATAAGTGGCGTACCCACAGTAACGTAATCCCCCACTTGATGGTAAATCTCACCAACAATACCGTCTATTTGTGATTTAATAGAGATTGAATGTGCAGGGACAATTTGACCGACTGCAACAGCTTGTTTTTCAATCGTTCCTAATGAAGCAGTAATAGAGGGCAACTCGTCATTTTTATTCAATGATTGAGTCGTATTGTAATAAATGGCTCCCATCACCGATGCTGTGAATAAAGCCATGAAGACCCAGCGTTTTTTCATAATATGTTCCATGTACAATAGAGATGAATGATGCGCAATGAACATATGACTACAAGCCGTTATTTATGTTCAATAAACATGATACATAATTTACAAAATACACATGTTGATTTGTTTCGTATAACGTGGAAGATTAACGGACATGAATAGGGGGATTATTGATTATTCAGATATACTCTCTTGAATATAACGACCGATATACTCAGCACCAGATAAAATGATAGAAAAGTGAGTGTCATCTTTAAGTATCTTTATTTCATTATCAACTTGAGTTGAGTTTTCATTAGCAAATTTAGTTACTTTTTGGGCATCAAATGCTTCATCACGTTCACCAATCCACAAACCAAAACGAGTGAGATTAGCGATCTGTGTATCAGGTTCACTAGGCGTTAGCGCATTCGACATGTTAACAGTGTTAAACGTGACAATCTCAGGGTTATTCTTTAACACTTGTTCAGGAAAATTAAACATGACAGCTTTATCATGCCCCGCCAACAGCCCAAAGGATACTGAATTAAGGATAAACTTCAGGGTATTTACGTCGGAGAATTCTACACGATTATTTGCATCATCATGATTAGTTTCTGATTTATAACCAAAATAAGGCGCTAAAAAAACATAACCATCAATATCTTCACGCTGCGACCAATTAGAATAATTTAATGCCAAACCGGCGCCGCTAGAGTGTCCACCAACATATATCAGCTGTTGAGGATACCGACGTCGTGCTTGCTGAATAATCGTATTAATATCAGCCCAAACTTGTTCTTTGTTTGGTGCATCACCACGCGCACCTTCAGAACTACCATGCCCCCTAATATCGGGCATATATACCGCAATATTAAAGTTATCACGTAGGCCAATACCAAGATAATTATAAGAAAGTCCACTATGCGCGCCACCACCATGAAAAAATATTAATACCGCGTTAGCGTTAGTCGGAAAGTAAGGTCGATAAGCTAAAAAAATGTTATCTGTTGATTTAATATAATGTAATGACGCAAGCGGTTTTTTATCTGCCGCTTTCAAGGCTGAAAGTGAAAAGAAATCACTTGCGACACTTGATGTAGGCCAGACAATGGCTATAGCGAGCAGACATACTTTGAGTAACACGTTCAAACGGCTGTACCATGCACCACTTGAAAATGCTCTAATACCAGCATCATATCTTCATCTATTTCAATATCAGCAGTAACACACTCATTAGAAAAGAAATCCCAATGCGCTGCACGCCACCAATCGAGGCTACGATCACCTTCCCCTTCAGCACAGGCAAATTCAGCCGTCACATCCGAATATTTACATTCACTTACCGCCATAATCTCAACAATAGAGGTAGGTTCACCATCCCAATCCGTGACAACCAACAAGTGCCCAGCTTTTGGCATGGGTTCAATCCCAGATTCATACCAGTGTTTCATACTACAACTCGCTGTTTTAATCCCCTTACTGATTAAGTCTGCGCAACGGTTGGCATTAGTTTCATCATTACAAAAATAATCGGCACTAAATGAAGTATAACGCTGGCGCTCTCTCTCTGTCAGAGTTGCTAAATATTCATTAAGAAAAGTTTTTGTTTTTTGTTCCATGCCAACCTCACTAAACTACATTATTTTTGTATATCATCAATAACTTAACCCGTTATCTATTCAACATAATATTAAAACGACCTAATTGAGTGTATTGAACTTTATAACTCGAAACAAGTATTAAGTTCACAGTTATTCAAATTGCATTTACCGATATAACTGACTACTTTATTTTCGATTAACAGTAGATTTAAACTGTACGTGTGCTTATTAATACTTTACTGCTAAGGTTTAAATATTGGGGATCTTAATTGTTTATTCTAAAATATAACTCTATCGTCATTATCTATTCACCAATACTTGAGCTGAGAATATGATTATTGATTTTGGATTGAAAAGTTTAGTACATGTAAATAGATACCTGCGCCTTGGTGATACGATCCATCTACCAAAATCGTTAGCAACAGTAACCACGGTTAATAGAGATGAAGAAGTCGAACCAACAACAGTCGGAATGACACAAGATGGCGTAGACTCTATTTGGCAATCGGTTGAAGAGATTTATAAGACCGCGACACACCCGGCTATTTCACTGTGTTTCCGCCGCCAGGGAAAAATCATTTTAAGTCGCTCCATAGGTTATGCAAATGGGCATAAACCAAATAAAAAAGCAGATAAAAACGCACGACTCATGCAACCTGAAATACCCATTTGTTATTTTTCAGGTTCGAAAGCGGTTACAGCTTTCTTAATTCATTTATTAAACGAAGATAAACTTATCGATTTACATGATACCGTTAGCTCTCACTTACCTGAATTTGGTCTGCACGGTAAACAAGATATCAGTATCCATCAAGTTTTATCGCATCGCAGTGGCATGTCGACGCTGCCCAGTTCACTTGGTATTAATTCTCTTTCAGATAATGATGAAGTTTGGCAACAACTTTGTGCGAAAGAACTACCCGAAAATCAGGCTGGTAAACTCGCCTACCATGCACTGAGTGGTGGTTATATTTTAGAGCGTATCATTAACAAAGTAACAGGCATGAGCATACAAGAGTTTCTTGATTTAAGAGTTCGTAAGCCGATGAATATGAAATACTTTAGTTATGGGATAAGTAAATCTAAAGCATTACATTTAGCCGACAACTATGCCACTGGAATAAAAGCAATGTACCCCATTTCGTATTTTATTAAACGTGCGCTGGGAGGTTCATTTGACAGCATTGCTGAAGTAAGTAATACACCGATTTTTCAACAAGCGGTAATACCATCAGCTAACTTGATGGGGACAGCTGAAGAAATGGGACGTTTCTATCAAATGCTGTTAAATAATGGCGTTTGGGAAGGAAAACAGATCTGTAAGCCAATGACAGTAAGACGTCTCATACGCGAATACGGTTCATTAGAATTTGACCGAACCTTAATGGTGCCAATGCGTTACAGCGCAGGACTCATGCTGGGGGCAAACCCTGTCGGATTATGGGGTCAACATAGTGCCCAAGCATTTGGGCATATTGGTTTAATTAATAAATTGTTATGGGCGGACCCAGAGCGTGATATATCAGTTTCTTTGCTCAATACCGGTTTACCGCTAGTTGCCAACAACGTGCCTTCATTGGTCAACTTCATGACAAGTATTAATAAGCATTGTTCACGTTAAACTGGCTACTCAAGATCAATTTATACTCGATCGAAAAATAATTGCTGCAGCCGAATTACTTCACTAATTCGGCAATACTTTCACTTGCCCAACTTTCAAATTCCCAGTTTTTAATAAACGCATAATGTCCACCTTTTACTTGTCGATCAATACTCAGCCATTCAGATTGATGTAAATGACTAAGATGTATATATGAATATAATTACAATGCGTTATAATTAATCTTTTAAACATTACAGATTGTAATGTTAGCTCAACGGAGAAAAGGACATTTCATGCGTAAATTATTCATCGGTTTTGGCTTATTGCTAGTCAGTGCTTTTAGCCAAGCGACAGACCTTAACTGGCAAGCTGTTGAACAAAAAGCAAAAGGACAAACAGTCTATTTTTACGCATGGGGCGGCAGTCCAGAAATAAATAACTATTTACGTTGGGCTGATAAGCGCTTAAACAGTGAATACGGTGTACGCCTTAAGCACGTAAAAGTCGGTGATATTGCAGAGGCAATCACTCGTTTAGCGGCAGAAAAAACAGCGGGAAAGAACAATAATGGCAGTGTTGATATGGTTTGGGTTAACGGTGAGAACTTTAAATCAATGAAACGCTACGACCTTATTACCGATTCATTCGCAACGCAATTACCCAACTGGCGCTATGTTGATGAAACCTTACCTGTTGATAGTGATTTTTCTGAACCTACCTTAGGATTAGAAGCACCTTGGGGCGTAGGCCAACTCGTGTTTATTTACGATACAGAAACCCTAAAGAAGCCACCGACAAGCTTTAACGAACTGCTTGCTTACGCGATTAAGTATCCGAATAAAGTGAGCTATCCCAAACCACCCTCTTTTCACGGCACAAGTTTCTTAAAAGCCGCATTATTAGAATTAGCGAGTGATAATACCCCTTTATATAAACCGGTAGATAGCAAAACGTTTACGACAATATCTGCACCTTTATGGAATTATCTCGACAAACTTCATGCTGTCGCGTGGCATCAAGGTAGGTTATTTCCAGCCAGTGCTGCCGAAACGATTCAACTGCTAGATGATGGAGAGCTTAATATAGCCCTTTCATTTAACCCTAACGAAGCAACAACATCACAACAAAGCGGCAAGCTCAGCAAAACCACGGTTGCTTATGCAATGGAAGCAGGGGCATTATCTAACATTCATTTTCTATCTATCCCTTGGAATGCAAATGCAAAAGAAGGCGCATTAGTTACAATTAACTTCTTATTAAGCCCGGAAGCACAGTCTCGTAAAGGTGATTTAGCCATTTGGGGCGATCCAACAGTGTTAGCGCCACAACACATCACAGGATCAGCGCAAAAAACTAAATTGTTTAAATCAATTCCAGAACCACACCCAAGTTGGCAAACTGCGCTTGAAGCTGAATGGCAAAAACGCTACGGACACTAATTGAACGCTTTATTTAAATCAGTGAAAAAACAATCGGCGGCATCAATCACGTTTAAAATCATGGTTTTACTTACTGTCACCATCAGCTTTTTACCTTTATTACCCGGGCTTGTTGGATTAATTTTCGCCGCATTTGGTTATATCCCCGCGATAGATAAATATACATTATCGCTTGATGGTTTTGATGAGTTGCTCACTTGGCCAGGTTTGCATCAATCCATCGTGCTAACTTTATTCGTGAGTATTTCGAGCACGTTATTAGCTGCTATTTTTTGCTTTGCTATTTTACAATCCTGTTGGCATAGCCGATGGTGGAAACAAATAGAAACTCTACTAGCCCCTATCATGGCACTGCCACACGTCGCTTTTGCCGTTGGTTTTGTTTTCCTATTTACACCAAGCGGGTTTATCGCGCGTCTTTTTGGCGAACAAATTAACTGGCAATTGATTCATGACCAATATGGTTTTGGCTTGATTGCCGCTCTGACGCTCAAAGAGATCCCATTTTTGCTATTTATGAGTATTCCATTACTCAAACAATTGAACATTAATACCCCCCTTATCACAGCACAAAGTCTAGGCTATAACAGTGCACAAGCATGGCAAAAAATTATCTTGCCACAATGGTTACCTAAGATCCGTTTCTCGCTATTTGCAGTAATGGCCTATAGTATTTCGGTCGTTGATGTGGCGCTAATTATCGGCCCGACTCAACCGCCCACGTTATCCGTACTGGTGTGGCAATGGCTAAATGATGCCGATCTTGCAACGTTGCCAAAAGCCTCTGCAGGGGCATTAGTATTACTGCTTATGTGTTTAACCAGCCTGCTTAGCATCCGCAGTGCAGAATGGTTCATCACCATAAAATGTAGAACTTGGCTGTCAAATGGTCGATTTTCTCTGCCAATTGGTGGTAAAAGTATTATCACGATTACTTATTTAATCCCCCTTGTAACCTTACCTATTTTACTTCTGTGGTCGTTTGCACAACGCTGGAGATTCCCAGATATAACACCATCACGTTGGTCACTGCGATTTTGGCAACAAGAGTGGGATTATTTATTAGATGTTATCGCTACCAGCATCACGATCGCGTTAGTTAGCGCTACAATCGCGTTAGTTTTTGCGATTATCGTGCACGAACACACCTCCAAAGCAGAGATGAATAAGCAATTTTTAAAGGTACCACGATTACTCATCGCAATTCCGATGCTGGCACCACAGTTATCACTGCTGTTTGGCATCCAAGTTGTCACCTTATACATCGCGAATCAGTATTATTATTTATGGGTCACTTGGGCACACATCTTCTTTGTTTTTCCTTATATTTTTCTTGCACTTGATGGCCCTTGGCGCAGTTATGATCAACGCTTAGATAAAGTAGCATTAAGTTTGGGCATGTCCCCTTTCAAAGTCTGGTGGAAGATTAAACGGCCATTATTATTGCCTGCGATCTGGATAGCTTGGGCTATCGGGATCAGTGTTAGCCTTACACAATATTTACCAACCTTGATGTTAGGAGCTGGACGCATATCAACTTTAACAACTGAAGCGGTAACATTATCCAGCGGACAAGATCGCCGTATCAGTGCCATTTATGCGCTATTACAGTCCCTTGCTCCCTTTATATTTTATATCATCGCCATTATTGCTAGCCGTAAAACGGGTTCATTAGAACAGCAAACATCTACATCAACCAGTAGGATATCGACATCGAATGTCTCTGTCAGTCAACAATCTAACCATCCTTGATAATCGTAATCAGCCCTTATTCGCACCTGTATCTTTTACTGTTGCGCAAGGAGAGATATTCACATTAATGGGGCCTAGTGGCTGTGGAAAGTCCAGCTTATTAAGTGTGATTGCAGGGCATACATCTGCTGACTTTAGCTATCAAGGTGAGTGCTATTATCAGCAACAATTATTAAATAATTTACCTGCAGAAAAACGGAACATCGGCATACTATTCCAAGATGACTTATTATTTCCGCATCTGAACATTTGGGAAAATCTCGCTATCGCATTACCAAATAAAGTGAAAAAGGCACAGCGAAAACTAACAGCCCTTGAAACACTAACGCAGCTAAACTTATTAACGCTAGCCGACAAAACACCCATGCAAATATCAGGTGGCCAACGAGCACGTATTAGTATGATGCGCATGTTACTTGCCGAGCCTGCCGTTGTATTACTTGATGAACCATTTAGTAAGTTAGACAAATCATTACGTAGTGAATTTAGAAAATGGGTATTTACCCAAACTATCAGCAGACAACTGCCCGTATTAATGGTGACGCACGACGCTGACGATGTCCCTAACGGAAGTAAATGCCTACACTGGCCATGGAATAAGGAAAACAAAAATGCTTGATCGTTACGCTATTAAAATTATCCGTAGGCCTATTAACACAACAGCCAAACTCGTACATAAGACAGGCATAAAGGCCGATCAGGTGACCCTATTTGGTTTTATACTTGGGTTAATGAGTTTTCCAGCATTAGCGCTGCAAGAATATAATATCGCCTTGATGTTCATTATTTTGAATCGAGTGTTGGATGCGATTGATGGTGCTGTTGCTCGAATACAAGGTATTACTGATAGCGGTGGTTTCTTAGATATAACCTTGGACTTTTTGTTTTATTCACTCGTGCCGTTTGGCTTTGTCGTTGCCGACCCGAACGCCAACGCTGTCGCCGGTGCATTTTTAATCTTTGCTTTTATTGGCACAGGATCAAGCTTTTTAGCCTTTGCGATCATGGCTAGTAAACAGAACATTGAGAACCCTATTTATAAACACAAATCGCTGTACTACATGGGTGGGTTAACAGAAGGAACAGAAACAATTCTTTGCTTCATATTATTGTGCCTGTTCCCAGCTAGTTTTACCACCATTGCATATATTTTCGCGACACTATGTTGGATCACAACAGTTTCACGTATTTGGGCTGGTTATCAAACTCTAAAGTAGATTCATAATAAGTATCATTAGGGCTGAACCCTAGTCCAATTAATTACGGATAGATATCTTAAATATCAGCCACTATTTTTTGTAATAAACGTACGATCTCTTGCTGTTCTTCGCCTTCTAACGAACGGACTAAGTCAGCATTGATCGCAACTGGTATCGGCACTAAGTCCGTTTTTAAAGCCTTACCAGCCTCAGTCAAGTAAATACGAAAAGTACGACGACTATTTGGATCATCTCTACGCTCAACGAGTCCTAAAGCCACTAATTTATCCAATGTACGTGTTGTCGTTGAACTCTCAACTTTTGATTTTAAAGCAATGTCACGTTGTGTCACACCTTCTTCTTCCCATAAGCACATTAAAGTAGGCCATAGCGCTAATGATAATCCTCGTTTCTTTAATTCTGCATCAAAGTCTTTTGATGCTTTGTTAGCAACGACATTAAGCAACCAACCAAAGCTTTTTTGACGATCAAATTTATGTTCCATTCTGTACCTATACCAATTAAGAAATCGCAACTATTGCTATGGTAACTAATACCGCAACAATAAGCACCAACAAGGCTTTTAAATTTGATTCAAAACGTACAGATAAAGCAACACATTTAGCTTGATATCCAGTAACCATCGCCAATACTAATGGCTTAGCACATAATTTATAACCAATAATAGCACCGACATGAATGAAGATTAATAGCGGTAATATATAGAACAATAAGTTATGAATAAACGAAAATACATCAAGTAACCAATCAGTTAGCCACAATACTGCCAATGGTAAGTTATCAGCAAAGCCAGCGAGTACTAGGCCAGAAATACATTGTAGTAATAAACAAAGTAACAGACTTATTACCATCCAACCACCAGCAGGATTATGACCAATACTCTCGCCTTTCAGGCCACGTAAATATTGCCATATTACTTTTGGTGATCGAACAAACTGTTTAAAACGGCTCGTCTCACTACCAATAATGCCCCATATCATTCGCCATATAATTAATGTGAGCAGCCCTAACCCTAACTGTATATGCGGCCCTTCGCCATTATAGCCAGTAATAATAAGCGCCATAAATAATACAGCTTGTAACCAATGATATAAACGTGTTGGTAAATCCCAAATCTTCATTTTTAAACCTCTCAATTAAATGCAATAACAACACTTTACATTAAAACAGTTGCGCATGCAACAATTGCAACGTAAGGTATGTAACAAGTCCACAGAGACAAACTTAAATATTTAATCAGGAGTAAGACATGCAAGTATCTCAACAAATAAACAAATTCATAGCAGCACTATCTATTACATTAGGTTTGGCAAGTATGTCAGTAGCACAAGGTATACAAGACGTAGAGCAACGCCAAAATGCTTTCTCAGAAATTGATGAACAACAAGAACAAATAGAAGACCTGCTTGATGATAATAACAATAACTGGCAACAGCTCATCACACTAAGTACAGCACTAAACGCCAATTCATCCTCACTACAACATCTGTTTGTAGAAGGTAGTCAGCCAGGCAGTAAAGCGAAGGACAAAGTTTGGAAGGATAATGACAAATTTAAAGCCGCATTAGCAGAAATGAACAATCGCTTTATAAAAATCGACGGAGCGATCAAACAGCACGATAAGTACGCAGCTAAAGATGCACTAAAAGAGGCAAACAAGACTTGTCGTAACTGTCACCGCCAATACCGTTCACGCTGGTAAATTCAGATACAGAAATAGTCACTTTTATCACTCATTTAGGATATAACCATGAATACTAAAACACTAAAAAATATACATAAAACAGCGGCGATATTTGCACTTGTACTCATCACATCATTTCTTACAAGTACCATCATTGCTGATCTGTTAGCTACACCACAGCAGATTACATACGTTAAAAGTACCATACTCATGTTTATTCCTGCACTCATTTTAGCCATGATAGTCACCGGAACATCAGCAAAAAAACTATACCCAGGTGCAATGAAAAGCGCATTTAAGATCAAACAGACTATGATGAAGGTTGCGGCCATCAATGGGGTGATCATTTTATTACCCGCGGCAATAATATTAGCAAGGTGGTCTGTATTAGGGCAATTCGATGGGTTATATTGGACAGTCCAAATTTTAGAAATAATCGCAGGGATGACGAACTTAACCATGATTGGATTAAATATTCGGGATGGGATTCGTTTAGGATATAAGGCAAAAAAACGCACTGCTCGCTAATGTGACAATAACGACTACAATGCGCCTCAAAGTGCTCATCGAAATGCTGAGTACTTCCTATATCACTTTAGAATATTGTATAAATTTGCTTTTAATCTAGTTTTTAACTTCGTTACTTACATCTTTCGCGATATCACGAGATGCGTGGCCAATCGACTTAGTGACATCTCTTGTTGCATGACCTATATCACGACCAACAGTCTTTAGTTCTGCGCAAGCAGTCAACCCAAGTGTAAATGTTAATACAGTTATTGTTACAGCTAATTTTTTCATTAAGATAAATCCATCAATCAAACACTAAATTAAAACATCTAATAAATTCTGCTAATTAGAATAATACAAGCTTACTATTTCAATAAATAAGGCGTGATAAACTCGCTCACTTCACGCTGACAGACTCCAATGTCAACGTCGGTTCCGGCATCAGTTAACACAGTAATGCCCTTACCACTGTTACGCGGATCAGGGTCAATAACAGCCACAACCACACGTTTTATATTACGACCAACAAGCGAATGAGCACAGGATGGTGTACGACCTACAAACGAACAAGGCTCTAAAGTAACATAAGCAGTTACCTCTTCCAGCGAATTGTTATATTGAGCGATAGCTTGTGCTTCAGCATGATGTTGACCAGGCGCTTGAGTAAAACCCTCGCTAACAATTCGATTATTTTTAACTAACACACAACCAACAGGTGGATTAGGTCGACAATGTGGTAACGCTAATTTAGAAAGTTCCAATGCACGAAGCATAAACTGTTCATCATTCAATAAATCCAAAACTTATCCTTACAACGTGACTTTTAGTCAGGCGACCCTGCTTCACGTCATACCATTACAATGCAATATTATACAGCGGCAGTGCGTAAACACTGATTAACCTTTGATGGTAATCGTTTTACCAGCAAAGATCGAATCGTGTACAAAATTCACGCAGTTTTTTGCTCGGCTAAGTCCGCAATTATTTTTTATAACGTATCCCACGATTTTTATTATCAGGCATTGTCTTAAAACGTCTGTGGAGCCACATCCATTGGTCCAGACCACGAAGTATGACTTTCTCTAAAGCCGAATTCATCACTCTCGCAGCACCTTTGGGGTCACTACGTGGAAACTCACTGCTAATATCATCATCAATTTCGAGTGTGTAAATATCATCTTTACGAAAACTAGATACAGTGATCACCGCGCATTTACTGGCATCAACAAGTATGCTAGTAGCCGCTGTGGTAGCGGTATCTTTAACACCAAAGAATGGCACAAATACAGCATGCTCAAAACCATAATCTTGATCCGGTAAATACCATAAACGTCCCCCTTGTTTCAGTACTCGCAACATCCCTTTTACATTTTTACGATCAATCATTTTATTACCGTGATGTGTACGTCCCCAATGTTGAATGAAATTATAGGCTGGATTACTGTGCGGACGATAGACACCATAACCAGGCGCAAATAAAGTAAACGCCCGTGCTGTTATCTCTAAATTCAAAGCGTGCACACCAACAACGAGTACCCCCCGGCCAGCTTTATCAAGAGCGAGTACTTCATCATAATTTTTAATCACTAAATGTTTTTTGAATCGCCAATTAGGCCAAAACCATGCAATACCCATTTCAATAATAGCTAAGCCAGTATTCTTAATATTTTCTTCACTGAGGTTTTTACGCTCAACATCCGTCATATTAGGAAAAGCGAGCTGGAGGTTACGCTGTACAATAGTAACACGGCTTTTTGCTAATTTAATAACAACATAACCGAGGCTACGACCAAGACGTAGCAGCAAGCAGTAAGGCAATAATAAAACAGTTAAAGCCAATAGAATGACAGCAAACCAAACAAGCCAGAATTTGGGATGAAGCAATGATAATTTAAACGTAGGTGACTGATATTTTGACATAATAGTTTCAAGTCTAAGGTTGTTTTATCGCATCCTATACAATGTTGAACAGATGCAATAACATCGGATTAAGATCACCACTATAAAATATTTAATGCCAACATTTAATACTTTCTGACAGAAGCTTACATAAATGTAAATGAAGTATCAGCTATTGTATATCACTACCTTTTTAAGCTGTCACAGTGTCAACTTAGACGTTTTCTCTAGATAATCAAGACCACTGGTAATCGCAACAACCTGTGCTTGAATGCAGTTTTCATCATCCACGAATGGACTATCAGGGTATACTTCCGTTGTTGTACCATAAGTACAATCACTAAACCCAGAGCATAAACCTAACGCTTTAGTTGCATAATTAATGACACCAAACTGAGCCAATTTTTCACCAATAATACGACCGCTATCATCGGCAGGTGCGATATGGGTAACCTTGCTAACGGCATTAATAATATACGTTTGGAATTCAGTATTAGGATTAAGCGTATCACCAACTAAATAAAATCCGTCGGGGATATTCCAATTATCATGAACGACAGCATCACGCGCAGCCAATGCAGGTCTAAACTCGCTGTTATCTGTATCCGTCGTTTCATGCAAATCAATATGTGCAGTGATCTGAACATCAAGTTTCGCAATACATTGCATTAATGCGGCAGACTCTTCAGCTGGACTATTTTCAACAAAAGAACGATTTGGATCAATGGCGTTTGGATTCCACCGATTAATGGTTTCATAACCCCAAGGACTAACACAAGGTGCAACCACAATATTAAACTGCGCGCTATAATTTAGTGCTTGTGTTTCAATGAAACGAATAGCACCTTGCACACCACTGGTTTCATAACCATGCACGCCACCAGTCACTAATATTGTCGGTTTAGTGTTATCCCAATGGCGTGTTTTAACAACAAACAACGGGAAACGAGCCGGATCATAAGATAGAGCACCATACTGTTCAACATCAAAATCTTGCTGTAGCGGTTCTAATTTAGCAAGAACCTCTTGCTGGTAAGTCCGTACTACGCTTTGTTTCGCCAACCATGCAGCTTTATCTTCAGCGGTCCACTTTTGACCAGGCGTACCGATTTTATATGCTTGTTCATGATCCATTTAATAACCTTCCTTAGGATAATAATGTTTATGTTTACATTATTATAATGCGCTATTAAGGTGTAGGTTAACAAGAGAAAGTTTTATAGTGAATAAATTGAGTAGAATGATCACCTTTACCAAAAGCCTAAGGTGATCACTTATTTATAACTAGAATAAAAGGTTTAGGCCATTATTGAGCCTGAATATTAAGCGTCACATCCGACGTTGAACCATAACTGCGAATATCAATCTTCCAAATACCAGCCTTTGGATTATCAATTACGCAGGTTTCAATATTACCCGGTGTTTTGGAGGTGCAATCCGATTTAGAAAATAATAATTTGTCCTCATGTTTTACATACAGATTGGCATTACCCGTTCCACCAGCCAATGTCACGGTCAGACGCGTATAGCCTTCACCTAATTCTTGTTTAAAATGAGCAGGCCTGAAAAAGCTAGTCGATATATTTGATTCTGTTCTATCAATGTCACTGGCCGGTGGTTGCGCAACACGACACTCACTGTTATTATTCACATCAGCAACGATACCGACCGCCGTTAACGAAGCCAGAACATCATCAACGCTATAGCCTAAGTCACAGGCTGCATCCATAACCCCGTTACCAGCATCATCCCAATTACTGTTTGGTGTCCAGTAAAGTTGATTAGCCGTTGCGTATAAAACAAATGCTTTCTCAGTATCCCAGCCAGACGTTGTCGCTAAGTTATAAAACGCTTTGTTATACACACCAGAACTATGATGAACATTCATAATATTGCTATAATCCGCTTGGTTATCAATCGAGTTACCATCCATCGTCGGATTACTCATAGACCGTAACCCACCACTACCTTTCAGTATTTGAGCACCAACCAACCAATCATTACTGCCATTCATATAAAATTCTGCCGCTTCACCAGCCATATCAGAGAATGATTCATTCAAACCACCAGACTTACCTTTGTATTCTAGCCCAGAGTTTTGCTCTGTAAAGCCATGACTCACCTCATGCGCTGATACATCTAAGCTAACTAAAGGATAAAAGGTATCTGCACCATCACCAAAGGTCATCGACTCACCATTCCAAAATGCATTCTCATAATTTTTATCATAATGAACGCGCATCACTAACTGTGATGTTAACGGAGAAACATTTAGCCAATCTTTATACATATCAAAAATGACACCACCAAAAAAGTGTGCATCGTTAAGTGGTGAATAAGCACCATTAATCTGCTTAGCAGTATTCTCTGGGCAGGTAAAGCTAAATGCAGTAGTCCCTTCCGTTTCATGATTTAAATTAACTGTTTTCAACTGTTTATTGCTCATCGTACAGGTGTCACCTGACTGGCTCACATTTAGCGGTTTAAAATCCAAGCCATAACGATATTCTCCCGTTTTTTCATTACCACCGGGACCAATTCCATCCGCTGTTTGCAAATTATCAAAATGCAACAAAACTTCACCAGACTGCGCATCTATAATATAATAAGGACGTGACGGTTCACCTGCACTTTGAAAGAAACTCACTTCATATACTAACCTAGCAACGCCATCATCATCCTGCCAAACTGCAAGTCGTGATGCTTCATTTTCCGTTACAATCGATTGACTCATTATTAATGGACTTACAGGCATACTTAAGTGTTTTGCTCTTAATAATGCATCTACTTTTGTCATCGATGGTGTTATATCAAAAATATCATCAGCAATATTATTTAATACTGCACCGTGAGCACGTTTAAAAAAGCCCTTCTTATTATGAGATATAACAGCCTGTTCACCAATAACAGGTAACCCAAAGTAGGTTTGCTGATAACGAGTGATCGTATCTCCCTTATTATTTCGATACGTTCTTATCACACTTAAACCATCGTTCTGTGACAGCCCCAAGAGTTGTGCTGGTGTACTCGCTAATATGCCAGAGTTTGCTAATGTAGTCGTTGCGAGTGTCTGCATACTATCACGTAAATTAACTCTTTCTGCCGCAATTGTATTTACAGAACCAAGGAGACTAAACGCAACTGCAGAAAGTATAAACTTCTTATTCGCCATCATATAAAATACCTAAAATTGAGTATGTAAAGAATTAGTAAAGCATTATATGAAGTTTTAGTAAAGCATAATTAACCGCTTGAAAAGTACCAAAGTATTAGCTTAAGGGGCTGTAAAATGGTTGTAGCCTATTTCTATCCAAGAAAAAAGACCTTAATCTAACCTTATGTTCAATAGGTAACTAATAATTAATTACGCTAATCTAGTTCAGTAAAAATCTCCTCCAACAGACTGATTGGGATTATATGGAAAATAATCACACTAAAATTTGAATACTTTCGTTATTCGACATCAGGGACTTTCAATATTCTACTCTCTAACTCACCGAGATCGGTATCATCAATACCTTGTAACATAGAGCCTCGACTAAAGACTTTAACGCTAAAATCAATGCCGTTAGTTTCAACTATTGCAAGGTAATCATGGGCTATTTGAGCGACATCATTCCCATCTGTATACTCCATAACAACCTTAATGATACCCTCTTCGTGAATCACCCAAATCATTGGAACACTGACATCACCAGCACCGTTATTATAAGTAAACACACCACTACCATCTTGGTTAAACTGATATGTGTCAACGTCATCCGCTTGGTTTAATGCATCACCTGTCGTGAGCGTAATCCCTCGGTCAATCAAACCATCACTGAATGCTGCGAGCAATTTACCATCCTGACAAAATGTAACCGCTTGTTTAAATTCATCGAAACTACGATAAATTCGTGGCGCGTCATCCCATTCTGAATCAAGGTATTCACAAGCAAGTATATCAACCGAGAGATCGACAGCTTTATAAGTCGTACTCCATATCGATTGACGACCGTTATCATACACTGCAAATTTTAAGTTACCGTTCGAGTCATCAACAAGTCGCATGATGTAATTAAGAGGTTGCTCTTCACCGTTATGAAGTTCTAAATTACCATCATCATTAATTGCCCAGATACGATTGTACTTAACACCGTTACGATAATAAAATGCAGTATTATCAAAATTAAATACATAAGAACGAGTTTGAAGAGAACCTGTGATCCGTAAAATAGAGTTATCTGCTAAATCCATTTCAGGAAGGACACCACAAACCGCAAGTTGTGCATTGAATTCATCTATAGATGCTGGTCCTGGGTTATACCTAATTTCACAGTTGTATGCGCCATCCGCATCCCTAAGATCGAGTAATCCCGACCAAACCTCACTGTTCGTAACAAGTTGGTCATCACCGTCACGATAGGTTGATGTATCATAGGCCTTCATTGACCATGCAGCGTCAGTGCTATCCAATAAAACCCAAATACTATTGTTACTTTCTTCGCCATTTTCACCAAATGTATTACTTAACTGGATACTATCACCATTGATACTCCAATTTTGAGTGTAAGACTCAATCCCTTGCTCATAGACAACAACGGTACCATCATCGCTAAATATATGGTTTCGACTCTCTCCTTGAGCAGTAATACGATGGAAGCTTTGTGCAATTAACATCTCACTGGTAATGGGTTTAGAAGATCCACCACAGTCTGAAACAGCTTGCTCAAAGTCATCTAAGTTAGCATCCGTATCAATATCGCCTGAGCCACAAACGGTAATATCAACTTGGACAGCACCCACAACAGCATTTTTAGCAATCTCGTTCATAAACGCTGATTTATCACCATCAATTAACTCGCCAGATTTCTGTACTGAACCTCTAATTACCCGGTCTTGATATACACTAAATATAATATGTGGACTATCGTATTCCCAACGGTCTATCCAGCTATCTATCACAACCTGCGGCACAGTAAATGAAATAATTTCTTCGCCATTTAATGATGTTAACGACCATGTTGTTGATGCAATTTTTTGTGCAGTTTCCGTTTCAGAAAAATCAAATGTGTAAAAATTAACCGTATTATCTGCCACTAATTCCACACCAACATGCTGTCCTAATGAGACTCCATGCACAAGCCCTGAATCAGGATTATCACCGGCACTCGACGCCGTAATAAGTTCATTTAAAGTGGTTGCATCTGAACCATCTCCGACACCGTAATTACCACGCAATACCCAAAGATCCTCACCTGATAATGAATAGGTATCCTGATTTGCTTTTAAGCTAAATAGTGCTGAAATTGCGCCTTCTGGATATACGGTACTATCGTCAATAAACATTCCCCAATTAATGCTGTTCTCCGCGATATTTAAACCACTGAGTTCAGACATAACACTGGTAATTTGGTATGAAATATCAGAATAATCAGTCGGATAAGCTGTGAGCATACCATCTGCTAAATCAAGCGTATAACCACCACCTACGTTCGTCCAACCCGATAATGTTAATAGAAGGTTACTAGACATTTCAGTCGATAATAACGCCAAAGAATTATCAGTTCTAATGCGTTCATAAGATTCTGTAACAGCTAAATCACCATTAACTGTAAATCCGTCTATGTATAATTCAGATACATTATTATTCAGCTCTTCAGACAGGGTGTAGAATGCACTACTGCCTTGTAAGAACTGAATAACTTGTTTTGTTTCAGATATTCCTAAGGCTGGATCGAGTGGATCAATATCAAGCTCATCAATAACACCATCATTATCGTCATCAGGATCAGCATTATTACCGATAAGGTCACCATCAGAATCTAACCACTCATTTACGTCGTTAGGTAAGGCATCAAGACCATCGGGAAGTCCGTCACCATCAGAGTCGGTATCTAAATCATCGTCATCATCAAAGATGGATACTTGCGTATCAAAGTCTTCTTCCGCTGTTATTTCAACAACATCTTTAATCATGTCGCTGACGACTGAAACCTGCTTATTAAATGCAGTATCATCCGAATTATCGGCAATAATGGTTATAAATTCGTCAGTATCATTTGGTAATATTTTTGAGATCACGATATTTTCTGCCGCATAACTCGAACCGCCACTACCGTTAGCGATATAATCACCAAAAACATCTTCTTCTTGGATGCCGAGAGCATTTGCAATTTTAGTCATAACAGCTTGCTGGATTACAGCATATTCTTCCGCTGTTTCAGTTCCATCGGTACTGTGTGCGATACCAATACTAACCAATGTCGACAGTGGGGTAATTTCTTTTTCACCGGGAGGTGCTGACATCACATAATCATTTGCGACTGGACCTGTATCTTCATCAACGGTTTGACCAAAAATTATTTTTGCAAAAGAGGAATATTGCTCAGGGTTAATGATATTAGTAACATCTAATTGAGCGACGCCACCGCTACCCGAAAATATTGAAGGCTCATCATCATCAAGTTTCTTATCACCATTAATATCGAGCCACACTTGCGCATTTTTTAAATATCCATCGATTACTTTTACGTTATAAAAAACAGATGTTGGAGCAGTGGTTACTGGAACGGTAACTGCGGGTGTCGTTACCTTCCCTGTATTTTTATCATCACCACCGCCACCACCACAACCAACTAGCGTGATTGAACTGGATAATCCGAGTGCTATAGCTAATAGTTTTTTCTTCATGTTTTTATCCTTAACACTTCAATAACAAGAGTCAAATGCAAACAAGAAGATGGTAAATACGTACAACATTAAAGGAACATACCATCAACACATAATTACTATACTAGACACGGATATAGCGCATCGCACAAGATATTGGCAATGTAAAACACATAAAAGCAGTATTTAAAGTTAATAACTAGTTAACAACCAGGTTAATTCAATGTTACCTCCGTTAAATTTGTTATATTTAACAACATCAAACTTATTGGTAATTGTATTAAGGTATTTAATAATACACAGGCTAAAAAATATAAAAAAAAACCCGCTAAAAAAGCGGGTTTCATCATTTAAATTAAAAATGATTTATGACAGAAGTTCAACTGACTGCTGAGCAATCACGAATTCTTCGTTGGTAGGGATAACCATTACAACAGCAGTATCCGCTTTAGTAATAATACCACGATTACCAAACCGAGCATCTTCATTCGCTTTTTGATCTTCTTGATAACCAAATATTTTAAGGTAGTTTAGAACTTCACGACGGATTGGTAATGAGTTTTCACCAATGCCACCAGTAAAGATGATACCGTCAAGTGATTCAAGCGATACCATGTACGACGCAATATATTTTGCCACGCGGTAAGTAAATACTTGGAATGCTAATGTTGCGCCTTTATGGCCTTGCTCCATTGCTTCAACGATACCACGACAGTCACTTGTTAAACCAGATACACCCATAAAGCCTGAGTTCGTATTCAGTTCTTTATAAACTTCGTCTTGTGACCAGCCTTTTTTAAGTAAAAACTCAATGATACCAGGATCTAAATCACCACAACGCGTCCCCATCATAAGACCAGCAAGTGGTGTAAAGCCCATGCTTGTATCAACACTTTGACCATCACGAATAGCGCATACAGAAGCACCATTCCCTAAATGAACGGAAATAAAGCTGCTTTTTTCAACTGGCTTATTAATCATTTTAGCGGCTTCACGACTAACGAAATAATGACTTGTACCATGGAAGCCATAACGACGAATACCGTAGTCTTTATAAAGCTTGTTCGAAATCGCACCGGTAAATGCTTTTGCAGGCATAGTCTGGTGGAATGCCGTATCAAATACTGCAAACTGCGGTAATGATGGGAAAGCTTGCATTGCAGCTTCAATGCCTTTTGCACCAGCAGGGTTATGCAGCGGCGCAAGGTCTGACAGGTTACGAATTTCGTTTAATACAGATTCATCAATTTGTACTGTGCTGGTAAATTTTTCTCCACCATGAACAATACGATGTCCAACGGCAACAATTTGTGAGGTTAAACCTAAACTTTCGATTAAGGCAACAATGCGGTTAATCGCAAGCTCATGATGATCACCTTCAGCTGTAATTGCTTCTTCAGACTTCTGCCCTTCATATTTCCAGCTAACAGCCGCTTCAGGAAGGCCAAAACACTCTCCTAATCCATTAAGAATAGCATCTCCAGTATTTGAATCGATAAGAGCAAATTTTAATGATGAGCTACCAGAGTTGATCACGAGTACAAATGAGTTAGACATGTGAATATGATTCCTGTTTCAGACTATTGTTGTGACGTGGGTCACTTATAATGTACCTTCTATTATTCAATGTTTATTGAATAATTCAACTTAATTTTGCATCAAGTTGATTAACAGCCAACATTTCGTTGATCTAAGACAGTTATCCAGCGACTAAAGACAATAAAGTAGCCTCAATGCCAATTAAGGTGAAATTAAAAACTGGTTTCAACCCTACTTTCACTGGTATATTTCAGTTTTAACGAAAAATGTAATTTTTTATAATAACAAAAATAGATCGTATTTTACAAAAAAGGAATCACATGAAGAAGCTCATACTCACCTTATTATTATCAAGTAATGTTTATGCTAGTACAGACATCGCTGATAATTTTTCATATATTGGCTTTGGTTATAAAGCAACTAATTATTCGTCGGGTGCAATGACACCTTATTTTGGTAAGCAATACCATAACTCAGAAAATAAAGATTTAGCCGGGCTGTACCTTGATGCAAGTGCTAATATCGTTGGCGATATATTTATTGAAGGTTACGCTGATTTCAGAACTCGATTTAGTTCTGACATAGAGACCAAGTCAGCAGGCGTTGGTTATGTGTTTGCACATTCAGCAAAATTTTCACTACCAGTCTCTTGCGGTGTCGTTAATTATCGTGGAGATAGGCAGGAGCGTCCTTCTTTTTCTGAAACCGCAGGTTATTGCAACATTGGTATAAAGTCTCAAATTGCTAAACATTGGATGGCAGACCTTTCGTACCAATATGAAGCAGTTGAAGAACATAAGAATACTATCGGATTAAAAAATGTTTTCCAACTTGGCTCAACCTTCGGGCTAGTTGCTGGCCTTGAATATGCGAATAGAACCGACAATGAATTTAGCTATAATTTAGGTGTACAGTTCTCATTTCAATAATCGTTGAAGCTTACTGAGCATGACGATATTCAATATATAAAATAAGGTTATCGTCATCGCTATCAATACTTTATATGACAAAAAGTAATATCTAATAAATTTAAATTCTTTTAAACAATTAATTCCCTAGTGTAATCTGCTAAAACCAATCCAAACCATTGTTATTAAATAGCTTAAAAATACAGCACAAGGTGGTGCGATCTAGTTATTAAAGCTAAACATACCCACAGGAATTAATCATGTCATTAGTTGTTATCGCTAACTTAGCGGTATTTGGTATCCTCATTTATTTATTAAATGGCCAACAACGAAAGGGTCACACTCTTTCACGCCTTGTTTTATTAGGCCTAGTCTCAGGCAGTATATTTGGCTTACTACTACAACTTGGTTACGGTGAAGGTAGCAGTACCATTTCAGAAACCCTTGCTTGGGTTGATATCGTTGGTAAAGGCTATGTTGGATTACTCAAAATGGTGATCATGCCATTAGTATTGGTATCAATGATTTCAGCGGTAGTGAAATTAGACCGTTCAGGCTCACTCGGTAAAATAAGTGGTTTAACCATTTGTGTATTACTGTTTACCACCATGATATCTGCGCTTATTGGTATTGGTATCGCGCAACTCTTTGGCTTATCCGCTGAAGGTCTAACCGAAGGTGCTCGTGAAATAGCGCGTGTAACAGTTATCGAATCACGTGCAGGACAAGTAAGCGACTTAAGCATCCCACAAATGTTAGTAAGCTTTATCCCGACGAATCCGTTTGCAGATTTAACAGGCGCACGTTCAACGTCCATTATAGCTGTCGTTATCTTTGGTATTCTAGTCGGTATTGCAGCACTTAAAGTCAGTACTGAAAATGCCGAATTAGCAAAACCAATCAATACCTTTGTTGACGTATCACAAGCTATCGTCATGCGTTTAGTTAAAATGATCATGGCTATCACACCTTACGGTATCTTAGCGTTAATGATGAAAGTCGTAGCAACATCAAGTGCGGGAGATATCCTTAACTTACTTGGTTTCATCATCGCATCTTATGTGGCTATCTTACTGATGTTTGTAGTACACGGTATTTTAGTTTCGTTTGTTGGCGTTAAACCAACAGAATATTTTAAGAAAATCTGGCCAGTACTGACTTTTGCCTTTAGTTCACGCAGCAGTGCAGCAACAATCCCATTAAACGTAGAAGCGCAAATCAACAAGCTAAACGTGCCACCAGCAATTGCAAACCTGTCTGCGTCATTTGGTGCAACGATCGGTCAAAATGGCTGTGCGGGTATCTACCCTGCGATGTTAGCTGTCATGGTTGCGCCAAGTGTCGGTATTGACCCAATGGACTTTAGCTTCATCTTATCACTTGTCGCTATCATCATTGTAAGCTCATTTGGTATTGCCGGTGTGGGTGGTGGTGCTACGTTCGCCGCACTTATCGTATTACCAGCAATGGGACTACCTGTTACTATCGCAGCATTGCTTATTTCGATTGAACCATTAATCGATATGGCGCGAACCGCACTAAATGTAAGCGGCTCGATGGCCGCCGGTACAATCACCAGTCGGTTGCTTAAATCAGAAACAGTAGACAGCCAAACAGCACAAACAACGGCTTAATTTACAAGACTAAAAATTCAAAATGCCTATTCGTTAACGCTAATAGGCATTTTCTATATATGCAGATAACAGGTCTGTGCTCACTCATTCATATAAATATACCATACTATAAATAACAAAATATAAGATGGATGAATACAATGAAACGGATTTTAATTGCTGGTGTATTAATTACGACAGCCGTAGCAGGTGGTTATTTACTGACGCAAAACAACATATCAAATGAGCAAACTAAATTAAATAAACACACCGTATTAAATTATATCCCAGCAAATACAGCCATCTTCTCTGGTCAATTAGTGCCATTCCCCGTGAAACGCTATATCAATTTAATGTCCGATACCAGCAATAGCTCACCAGACGATATCATTACCGCCATATACGAAGATGAAGATTATGATCCGGTAAATACCAAACTAAATTTTTTTATTAATTTGGCACAAAGTTATCTGGAAAATATGCAAAATGCAGATGCATTTATGGCTACGTTTGGGATAGCAGAAGAAATACAAGGTTACTTCTATACCCTCGGTATTATTCCGGTGTTCAAAATAGATGTAATCAATCCAGATGCAATATGGGCGCTGTTAGATAAAGCAGAGGTTAAAAGTGGGTTTACCCATGAACAACGGCAAATAAAACAACGCGAGTATCGTGCTTATACGCTCACTGACGAAACAGACCAAGAACAACTAGAATTGATTATTAGCCAACATGATAATCTATTGACGGTTACCTTTAATATCGGGTTAAACGAATCATTACTATTAGAAAATGCATTAGGTATAACACCAATCGAACAATCAATGGCTAACTCAAATATACTCGACGATATCATCAAAAAACACCACTTTATCTCGCAGTCAATTAGCTACATAAACCACAAAGCAATAATCCAAGCGATTACGTCTCCGAGTGAAAGCTTACTTGGTCAACATATAGCGAAATTTATCCAGACAAACGATCAAAACCAACTACAAATATATCAACGACCCCAATGTAAAATGGAACTAAACAGCATTGCCAACAATTGGCCACGCACGGTATTTGGATTTCATCAATTTGACATTAATAACGATAAAACAACGTTCGATATGTCGATGGTAATCGAAAGTAATAATCAAACAATATTATCCGCTTTAACACAACTAACAGGGTTCATTCCTGAATACGTAAACGACCTCAATAATACTGTTTTATCATTTGGTATTGGGCTGGATGTCGGTAGCTTATCACCCGCACTCAATAATATTTGGAATGAACTGCAACAACCAACTTATACCTGCCCACCTTTACAACAGGTGCAATCCGCTATTCAACAAAACAACCCTGCGATGCTAAGCGTGATGACCGCAATAGCCAATAGTATTAAAGGCATTTCTGCGGCAATAATTGATTACAGCTTAGATGAAAATAAAAGTGAACTGACCATCAAAAGTTTAGACGCAATCATTAGCTTATCAGCCAACGATCCAAAAGCCTTGTTTAATATTATTTCAACTTTCAGACCTGAATTAGCCGATGTAAAATTACCAGCCAACGGGAATATTGTTGCATTATCATCGCTAGTGCCACTCAGCCCCTTGCTTGGACTGAACCCTAAGTTAATCATGCATAAAGAACATATGGTTATTTTCAATGGCGATAAAGCCGAAATAATTGCTAATGCACTTGGCGATAAGCCCATGACCGCAACAGGGATGTACAGTATCTCAATCGATTACAGTAAAGCATTTACGCCATTGGTTACCGCTGCTGAACTCAGTGGTCAAGCAGTACCGTCCGAATTGGAAGATCTAAAAAATTACAATCTTCGTATTAATACTGGGTTAGAAATAAATGAACAAGGTATTGAATTCTCCTCGTATATGGATTTGAAAACGAGAACCATACGATGAGTCAATAAATAGCTCCGCGTTAAAGCTCGATATAAATGGGGACCGACTGAATATACCGTCTTTCGAAAAGATAACTTAAAAAGTTGATATTAAGGTTCACTCCGTCTTCTTACGGAACCTCAATATCCGTTTTATCTAAGTTATTAAGGATATTTCTTTCCTTCGCTGTATCACTATAAAAATGAATAAATGATTCGTCCTCAAAGCCGTTAAAATCAACCACGCCTGTAATGGTGGTTAGGCTATCTGTATATATGACACGTTCTTCTTTCAAATGTTCACTCAAACAACGTTCTTCCATTCCATCACTTTTACATAAAGTGATAGCGCCAGATAAATTAACCGTTAACCGATAAGAAAGGTACAACTCAGCTTGAGCGTCCGTAGCAACCTGATAGGTAAAAGTATCATTCGTACACTGATAAGATAAATCTTTCAACCATAACCCTGCAGCTTTAAAAACTGTATCATGCGTTGCATATAACGTTTTACTGTTTTTAGTACCTTTTACAACAAAGCTATACGGTTTCATATAACGTTGATGGTCATTTTCAACGTATTCCATTAAATGATGAATTGCTTTTATTTGCTTTGGGTTTACTTTTTGTAATTCCACAAGTCCAGCATCAATAACGCTAATAATCTCTTGACCTAAAGCCATAATTCGCTCAGATTCAGGCCCCGTCGCGGTATAATTTACAAATTCTGCCGTCGATGTTTCAATCGCGTTGAACTCAACCGTATTCAACTCTATCGACTTTGACGTTAACGGCCTAAGTGCTTGAGGCAACTGTGCATTAACGTTCGCTGATAATAGTAGCGTCAGAGTAATTAAAAATATATTCATAAAAATCTCAAAAATAGCCAGTAATTCATATCAATAAGACCAATAAATGTTAGCGGTATCATTCGTATCTAAAAAATATTTGTATCATCGATAGTTTATAATCTTTACAAACATATAAGCAACAAAAGTTCGTCGTTTTAACGCCTTAAACCATAGATATATAAGTTAACTGCAGGTAAATGTCAATAAACTCTATGAACACTCAAAATTGTAACCAAGAACATCGGCAGTAAAAGAAAAGTAACTATTTTTTATCTGCTCCGAACGGTACAGAAGGTGAAGATATACAAGTCATGTTTGAAACATACCTTGTCTGCCAGCCAGAACAAAATTATGATATATCAAGGCGTTAGACAGTAATATATCACAACGTGAGACAACTAAGAAAGCATCTACGACCACTATTGGCTAGACTGACGTTGATGACTGATGATTCGCGCTAATTTAAAATATCTCAACTCTACGGTTTTTTTTACGACCTTCACTACTCGCGTTATCTTCTAAAGGCTTCTCTTCACCTTTACTGACTAAATTTAAATGATCTGCAGCAATCCCATATTCAACGAGATATTGTTTCGTAGTGGTAGCACGCTTCATGCCTAAACTACGGTTATATTTACTATTACCGATGCTATCTGTATGGCCGACAAGCTCGATCATATCCGGACTTATTTTTAGACGACTAACTATCTTATCTAATATGTTAATTGATGCGGATGTCAGCGAATAACGGTCAAAATCAAAGTACACTCGCGCGATCAGTTCTTTATCTGTTGAAGTACTCATTGATAATAGCTTCATCGCATCGAGGTATTCCATGCACTGGCTATCTATTCCGACTTTTTTTGTATGTTTAGCTAATTCCAGCTTTAACTCATTATCATCAACAGGCTGTTCTATTTGTAAATAACCATTACGGTGATAACCAATGGCCGTCACCTGTTCAATTGTCACAGACTGACTTGTATTATGGTTTTCTTCTCCACAATATTTGACTAATAATTGATTAACATTACTTTCTGCGTTTGCAGTCGCAACGTTAATACATGCTAATAATAACAATATATTTTTTTTCATCTTAAATCTCGAACCTTCTGATAAGCTTAGTTTAAATTGCGATAATGCAGTTTAGATATACCTTCTGTTTGTGCACCTTTTTTGATCATTTCTTTAATTTTAATAATTAGATCATCAACGTTTCTTACATCTACGATATTATTCTCACCAACACATTGTTTAAAAACGAGTTGTTTACTCGCATCAAAATTGATACCTAAAACAGTCATATATAAAGGTACATCACTATCACTAAACTCATTTTTTATCTTCTGACATAATCCTTTACCTGTGCCGCCATAATTAACCAGTTTTTTAAACGTCTCTTTATAAGGGTCTTCAACACCATCGCTCAAGATAAATAACATTTTTAGCCTCTTTTTATAATCGGCTTTTTCTGTATCTGTAGTGTATTTGTTTTTTTCTTTCTGTAATATCTGCGCCCCTTGGATCATGCCTTGGTATACAGATGTACCTCCAAATGCGGTCATACTCTTAATTACTTGTAAGTCATTAATATTTTCAGTCATTGCTATGCTATGGAAATTAGTGTTGCAGGAATACTTACTCCATAAATGATTATAGTTATAGTAATTCGCCTTAGGGTGTAACTTAACGTTATCTATTTTATCAATAAATACGTTTTTTACAGTTTTCCCTATATCTACATATTTATACGGATCAGGGTGTATATTTTTGTTTGAACCTGAAATATTCATAATCGTTCTAGCATCATTTCTCGGTAAATTCCCACAACCGTTCCCATCATAAGCGCAGTCATGAATATTTTGAGTGGAGAGTTCCGTAACATACTTTTTCCAATTTATTTGTTCATAAGGTGTATAGCCATAACCCCCAACGTTATCTTTATAACTGAGTTGGGTGACACATAGTTTTTCACCTTCCACATAGCGCTGAACACGCATATTAAAGGGTACAAAACCGATTCTATTTTTACCTTTATCATCACTTTCATCTAGAATTTCAGTTGATATTTTTAGTACCGCATCTTTCAATGCATCAATCCTTTTAGTTCTTCCCTCCCATATATAATTCATCGAGGCTGAAAAGTCAGATACGAATACAATATCCACATATTTATCACCTGCAATTTCAGGATAATTCCGAGCGATAGCTTTATTTACGATGGACTCAACTGATGAAAAACTTGGTATCAATAAGCTAGAAAACCAAGATTTATGCGCCGTTGTTGCGTCCACTTTATACTGAAAATAAGGTTTTCTAACTTTGCCGATGATATCTTCCCCTTCCTTCACTGATACAGATAACACGGGGGGGGTCTTAATATTTCTGACATAGGATTGAACATATTTTGTAGAAAGTGTTTGTTCATAATGGGTCGTATTACCACGATTTGCCATAGTGATAGCAAGCACGGCCGCTTCGGAAGCATCAGCAAGACGATTCTGCTTTTGAATATAACGCGTCCCCTCTAAAGCTAAGAAGACAGTGCCAAATAAAGGGACCATTAAAAAGACTAAATAAATAGCTGCAGCCCCTGCTTGTTTATGCATAGTCATTTTCATATTAACGCCCTACTATCACAGAAGTGGATTGCAAGTAACTTTGAGTTTGATTTCCAAAAAAATTGTCAAACCAGCTGTCAACTTGATAACAAAGTGTGACTTGATATAGAGGAAAGGATTTTCCAGCCAAATTTTGAGGCACTAGTTCTGATATATAAGCTGGGGTCAAAGCATCATCGCTCCGACACACAGGCGCATTACTGATATTGCCATCAAATGTCTTAAATACACCATTATCTAACGAATTGACACGTAACCCAAAAGGTCGTTTACCCGTTAATAAACGTGATGCCAACACTTGAATATCATTGATGTCTTGCTGATTTAATTCAAAGCGTTTGTTATAAAACCGTGTGCGTTCTTTCATTATATTGACCAACGAATAGCTAGCTCTATCTAAAGCCACACGATTAAAAAGTTTAAATGCAATATCTCCCGTAAACACCAATAATGCGGCAATAAAAAATAAGACAAAAGCCATTTCTATCGCAAAAACACCTCGTTGATTAGCGCCCATCCTCAGCCCACCCTTCATGTTCTTGAACCATTAAAATAGAACGAGTTAAAGCGCGTTCGCTTATTCCCGGCAAACGTAGCATAGGAACATAGGAATACATTAAGGAGTACTCGGCCACTGGACAATTTCGGCAGTTAGTTGTCTTATTATTATTTATCAGTGCAGTATAATCTCGATAATAATTAACCGTGAGCGTATAGCGTTTGGGGTCAACAAGGCTGTGCCATATCTGACCGTTCTGACTAAACATCTGCTCAAAGCGAGTTTGATAGTTAACATTATTCCTCTTACCTTCATATAATCGACTATCACGTGCCGATTCTCGTAATGAAGATTCAGTGAGGTTAACTATGTATATAAATCGGCATAACTCAAACACCATGAATATACTTATAAATAACAATATTGACCCAAGTGCGAATTCAATTGTAAACACGCCTTTTTGAGATTTAATCGAGTTCATCAATACACCTATCACAATACTTTTATGGTGGTTACAAGTTGCGAAAATTCCGCATCACTATAATCACTACTGAGGATCTCACGCGCATTTTTATAATCTTTTACTCTAATAAGTGCGACAGCTAGGTTCATACGTAACCGCTCATTATCAGGCACTCTTTCATAAATAGGCGTTAACATTGCAATCGCCTTTTTATATTCCTGCTTGGCAATGTAGATAACGGCAATATTATTTTTTATTGCGACATCATCAAAACCTTTTAAACGCGCTCGATTGAACTGTTCCAATGCTTTATCAAATTCTTGTAAACTGCTATAAAGCACACCTAAACTAATATTCAGTTCTGCTTTGTTATAACCCTTATCTTGCGCAGCTTGAAAAGTATCTACGGCCAGTAAATATTGTTCTGAAGCCATATATACATTCCCAGCTAAATATAAAAAACCACTATCGTCATAGCCCAAATCAATAAGGTGCTTTGTATAGAAAAGCGCAGATTCAATATCATCAAGCTTAAGATAGTTTTTCACTATTTTAGCCATAAGCACGGTGTTATTAGGATCACTCTGCAATTGCTTTTGATAATAAACACTTAGACCTTGGTTGTTATTCATTGCAATTAAATCCCCTTCTCGAGTATCAACTTTCGTCTGCGATGCACACCCAGAGAGTAATAACAGACCGACAATAACCATACCTTTCATCAACAAACACCTTTTAATACGAGCGATAACTCACATCTAAATTTATACATTACCCAGCTACATCCAATGACATTTGCATCATTCCTGGGGCTAAAATCAAGATCACAATAGGAAACATAATCAACAAAATAAGTGGCACGCTCATTTTTGCTGACAATTTACCAATTTTTTCTTCCATACCTAAAACATGCATTTTTCGCATGTCCTCAGCCAAATCACTCAATACATTTGAAATTGACGTACCGTATTGTAAATTCTGAATGAGGGTCAGTGTAAAGCTGCGAATTTCGTGCGTAGGTAAGCGTTCGCTAAGATCAAACAATGCCTTCTCTAAGCTTTGCACTTTAGCGCCATCAGAAGTTTTTCGAATGTGATAACAGAGGTCTTTATCAAAATCATCTAACTCATTACTCAAATAACTTAATGATGACTCAATGGTCATGCCCGTTTGAATACATACAGCCATCATGTCGAGCATATAAGGTAATTGACGAGATGTTTTAGCCACGATATGCTTTTTGCGTAATGCTAATACACCATCAGGAATTAATAAGATCGAAATCAGCGTTAAAGTGCCGAATAATATTTTATTTTCAAATTCACTACCTGAAAACACAATAAATAATAAAACAGCGAACAAAATGCTAAATTTTAAGGGTAAGTAATATTTAGCCAATTGCGCGTTATAAATGCCCGCATCAATTAATTTATTTTTTAGTTCAACTTGATGTTCACGTCCTAAACTAGTAAAAAATCTATTTATTTTAAATAGCGTGTTACCTTTATGATTATTCAAAAAATGGCTAATGTTATTTTTCATTAACTGTTTATGAATCATTGATGTCGCGATCAATGCGAGCAACAAACTGACGGCAAATAACGAAACAACAACCCCTATCATTAGCGTACCCCTCTCACTAATAACCAAACAATAAGTAAACCAATAAACTCACTACCTAGCACGTAATACAGAACTAAGCGCCCCGCCGGATTCGTTAATACAAAATCAACATCATTAGGATTAATATAATTGAGTAAGAGCATAAAAATAACAGGAATGGCAGCTACAATTTTTGCAGACAAACGAGCTTCAGATGTCATTGCCATTTTTTTCTTTTCGAGTGTTCTCGCATCCACCAATACTCTAATTAATCTCGCCATTACATTTTTTAATTGCCCACCACGCGTCATATTTGCGCGAATAGTGACAATAAAAAATAAAAATGCAGGGTATGGTACTTTTTTACAGGCGCGCTTAAATACTTGTTCTGGTGATTCACCTAATTGTAAATGCTCTGACATATGTAAGAACACGCGACCAATATCATTATCTAACGTTTTCCCCACGTAACCGATAGACTGGGTAATACTCTCGCCAGCAGTGATGGCACTCATCATCATATTTAGCGCATCAGGAAACGTCATTTCGAAATCTTTACGGCGTTTGTTCAACAACCACTGCCAGCCAACAAAAAATCCAAATATGGGAGCCAAAATTGGTAACCAATAATGATCTAGGTGTAAAACTTGCTGATTGACATAACTCATGACACCAATAATTGTGCAAAAGTAAAGTATCAGTTTTACCCATGCCTGCTTACCCAATATAGAAAAAGAAGGTTCAAACAAGGCTTTGTATTTTAAATAAATATTTGAGCTATGGAGATACCCCAAGTTAATCGCTTCGACATGATGATCTTCAGCTATCTCTATATGTTTAGCTAAAAAATGCATCTTTAAATTTGCTTTTTGGGTGCAATACATTATCGCTGCAACACCAAATAAGATGAGAGATAATGCCAGTATCATTGGTCATTCCTAAAAGCAGATTTGAGTTCATCTTGCAGACCAAAATAACGTGCACGCTGCATTATAATTGAACGTTGCATGATACCAGGCGTTGAAAATGAGCCTGTAACCTTGTCGCTAAGTTGCGCATCATCTTGCTTGAAACTAAACAGTTCATCCATCACGACATTATCGCCTTCGAGTCCAACGATCTCAGAAATACTGGTTACTTTTCTAGAACCATCATGTAATCGGTTAACTTGAATGATTAAATGTGTCGCACTCACAATTGTTCTACGAATGGCTTCTAATGGTAAATTCAAATCAGCCATCATAACCATTGACTCGATACGAGAAACGGCGTCTCTAGGAGTATTTGCATGTAAGGTCGACATTGAACCATCATGACCCGTGTTCATCGCTTGTAACATCTCAAATGCCTCTGAACCACGGCATTCGCCTAAAATAATACGGTCAGGTCGCATACGGAGTGAGTTGATAACTAATTCACGCTGAGATACTGCCCCCGTGTTTTCTATACTGTCTACTCGTGTTTCCATACGCACAACATGTGGGATTTGTAGTTTTAGCTCTGCAGCATCTTCAATAGTGATCACACGTTCATCTTCACTAATATACTGTGATAACGCATTCAGTAAGGTTGTTTTACCTGATCCTGTACCACCAGAAATGAGGATGTTTAATCGACAACGAGACGCGATCATTAAGACCCTCGCCATTTCCACTGACATAGCGCCAAATTCAACAAGCGATTCTAAACCAATCGTTTTAGCTTGGAATTTTCGAATCGAAATAGATGTACCATCAAGGGTAATAGGTGGAATAACAATATTTACACGGCTCCCATCAGGTAAGCGCGCATCAACCATAGGTGATGACTCATCCACTCGACGGCCGACACGAAACGCGATGCGCTGTGCGACTTCCAACAACTGAGCTTCATTAACAAATGTGACCTCAGATGCTTTAACCTTACCACCACGCTCAAAGAAAATATGATTAGGTCCGTTAACCATAATATCGCTGATAGTATCGTCTTCCATCAGTGATTGCAGAGGACCTAAACCAACGAGCTCATCAACTAAGCTTTTAACTAAGCCATTTCTAATAACACTGGGGATCGGACGAGAATAATTGTTCGCTAAGATCTCAATCGCTTTCGTTATTTGAATTTCAAGCTCTGATTTGCCCAGGTTTGAAACAGCCTGCGGATCAAGCACTTCAAAAATTCGATTACGAAAATCAAGATAGAGTGATTTATTATTGTTCATCGTTTAATCCGGTTAACTAATGTTTGAAATGTGAACTTTCGACGATTTCGATTTAATACTTTACCGTGAAGCAACTGACTTATATCGTTGAATGAATGAGATAAAATACCATTGTTTTCATACAACCTTTTACCTTGTAACAACATCGTTGCAGCGTGGCGACTATAAGGTATTATCACATCAACAGCGTGCTCTAAATGAACAGAGACTTCTTTCGGTGTCATCGGAAAATAACTATCTGGGCGGTGTGAATTAACGATCACAAACAAACGCAACTCCCTCAGGCCTAATTGTTGCTGTGATGAAATTGAGTCAATGATCTTTCGTGCATTTCTTACTGCCGCGACAGTCGGCTCGACAACTAAAGCAATCATGTCGACACGTCTAGTCAATAATGAAATATCTAATTTAAAATCTGCGGATGTAGAGTAATCTTCAATAATAAAATTCGCTTGGCGATGCAATACGTCAATAATGCTATGACTATAACCCAGTAAATCAGTCACCGATTTTTCACCTTGTAAAGCTAATAAGCGTAACTTTTTATTCACTGGTAAAAGGTAGTCTGCCGCACTATCTTCATCAATATCATGAAACTGTAGACCTAAATTTTCTATATTCTGCTTTTCAAAATTTTTCAGCCCCAAAATAATATCGATATTACTGTCATGATATTGGTGATCCACCAAGATAGTATCTGAGCCTAAACTTGATAACTTCGATGCAATTTCAGCAGTAATTAACGTGGTACCAATGCCACCTTTTGAGCCAATGACTGCAACTTTCTTGGCTTTTCTGTTTTGGCTAACGCCAGTAAAACGAGAAATATTACTGTGCATATGACGTAAAAAATCACTCGTATCTTGCTTATTAATCGGCCAAAATAAATAATAGAGCCCCATATCTTTTAATCCACGCAACGTGGTAATTGCATCTTCTTTACCAATAACAACAATGCCTTTATGATTCGGAAGTCGGCTAGCGAACGCCTTCGCATCTTCAACCACATTTTTTGATTGATTAAGTTCTAGAATAATAATTTCTTTCAGACTGCTAATATTGATATCACCGATCGATAAATCACTACGCAAACAGTCAGGTTCAGACCAACCTTCAAAACGGAATACTTCCTGTAGCAAAGATTTACATTCATTCGTTTGATAAAATAAGCTACAACCCGAAGGACCGTTTTGGACTTTCTCTTTTTCTGTCGATTTACTGACTGCTTTAGCAAGATCAAACATAACTATTCCTTAACTACGTGAATCAGATTGCTCGGGGATACCACCTGTTTCATACGCAAAGTATCAACAAAACAACCACTTTCTGCTTTATATTGTTCAAACGAATAAGGTTTGCAGGTACTTGTGAACAAATAATATTGCCTGATCTCCAGAGCTATATCAGACTCTAAAACAGGTGCCATCAAGACTGTAATTTGAGCAGGTATAACACCCGAAGCTTTCAGGTATTTCACTGCCTTTTCTGCTATGTGTCGGTTTCCCCTTAAACGATAATAAACAAGCCACTGAGTATCGGGGGATACGGGTAATAAACCATTAATAATATTTACGATTTGTTGCTCAGCCGCCGTTGTATTATTACTCTTTATCGTAATATCAAAACGCTGTAATTCTGGGTATATAACGGCTTCCGCACCTTTCATTAACGCCGGTTTATCTGCACAGCCCACCAAAAAAAATAGCCAAGTAATACATAATATTTGTCGTATCATTGAATAAACCCTCCACGATCCAACATATCAATAGTTAACGCATCTATAGCTTGCGTTTCACGAGTGCCTTTACGATCATAAGAACGAAACAAGCGACTAAGCGTAGACGTTTTATACATAGTAGGAAGGCGTACATCTTTACTCGTAATAGGCTTCACAATGTTCACAGTCGCCACAATAATAAGCTCCGTTTTCTTACGCTTCGTTGTAGCCTTACGAAAAGCAGCACCCAGTATCGGAATATCACCAAGTAGCGGGACACTGCTAATCGCTTCAATATCTTCGGTACTCATTAAGCCACCAATCATAAAGCTATCGCCATCTGCTAAAACGATCGTCGTTAAAGCCCTTCGCGTACTTAATTGAGGAACTTCGATACCAGCCGCTTTAATGATTCGCTCTACAGCACTCACTTCTGGAGCAATATTAAGTTTAATTTTTTTATTATTTAAAACTTTAGCTGACAGGTTTAACTTCACACCAAACTCTTTAAAGCTGATATTGGTCGTATTTTGGTTGGTCACAATAACAGGGACCTCTCCGCCGACAAGGAAGCTCGCACTTTCGCCTGACATCACCGTTAAATTAGGCTCAGCCAATACTTCTGCAATGTTGTCATTACCAATCGCGCTCACAATAGTCGTTAAACTTGCCGCATTAAATTGCTGAAAAGCAAACTGCCCCGCCTTTTGACCAATTGTGCTCCAATCAACACCTAAGGTTTCATTAAATTCTTTAGACACTTGAACGACTGATATTTTGACATTAATCTGCTTGATACTATCAATCTCTAATCGCTCAGTAATCCCCTCCCAAGTATAATTACGCTGAAATCCAACCCACTCCCTTTCATCAAACTCACTATCGCCATTAGTAATAGTGATACGCTCTGCAGCGTTATAACGGGTAACTTTTTTACGACCTAGTAACTCCGCAATTGTTCTATAAATATCGTCTCGTTGTTCTTCGCTGTAAACGTTACCGCTAACAACAACATTTCTGCCGATAGACGTCAGCTTGATTTCAAGTTCCGGGTAATAAATAGCTATTTGGTGGCGAATATCAGTCAAATTAATATCAACGTGTATCACTTGAGATAACAACTTTTTCTTATCAACGCCATACACAATAATTCGGCTTTGCCCTACTTTATTAGCGAATATTACTAAGGTGCGTTTGTTAATAATTTTATAATTCGCAATATCTGGTTTACTGATAAATACCGTATTAATATCTTGGTCAAAATCCATATTAACGGCGTTATTCAAAGGAATATAACGCTCTGAAGCAAAACTTATGCTCGTGCACAATGGAAAAATAACGGCTAAAAAAGTAACTAATTTATTCATCATTGTATGACCCCTTCAAAACTTGAGTTACCCGATCCTCGTAACTCAATCACACCATTATAATTAGGCACAATATCGCTAACATCCGCAGATGGGGGCTGCTGGTAAGTTTGACTACGTACAATTTCTAAATACACAGTGCGCTGTGCTAATGCTAATCGTCCAAGATCATCAGGTTTAACCTCGATCACGATCGTTACCTCACTATTACCATCGCTACTCATTTGTGGGTTAATAATATCGGAATCATTTTTGTTTACAGACATCACACGTACCTTTGCCAGCAGTAAATTTGCGGTCACACCTTGAAACATTTCAAGTTCATTGGTTGTATTAGATAAATTAATTTTTGGTGAGCTAATTGCCATAATATCAATGCTGTCACCCGGCTGGATGTAACCAGCAATGAGGTTTTTGGACGAAATAGTCAGAGGGTACAGTGTCATGCCATCTATAATCAGTAGGTCTAAATAACCAGGTTGATCTTTACGTGTTTGCTGTTCAACAAAAACAAGGTCACCAGCATTAACAGCTGTATTTATTAACGTTGAAGGTTCAAAATCAAGTACTACATCTTGCTTTATGCCCAATGTTAACGCTTCACTCAACGGCACTTGCTCGCGCTTAACCATTGCACTTGTTAAGGGATCACCTTTAACCAAAGACTCTTTTGCTCGCCAAACAGTAACATAGCGTCCCTCTTTCGCTGGGAACTCTGATGAAGCAACCGACTTTTCTACTTTTTCTGTCGTTAAAAACAATATATCGACAACACCATAAATACCGCTAACGATAGCTAAAAATGCAACAATAAAAATTATCTTTGAATTCATTTATCTACCGCGCTAAATTGAATTGTTTATGATTGTTATATAAAAACCGAATGAAATAGCCAGACCATAAGGCAAACCACATTCATCAGCTCTTGCTTTCTTTAAGATTAATCTGTCTTTTATTAAATAGAACACCGATAACAAACCACCCATAAATAGGGTTAATATCACTGCATCTATAACTTCATTAGGTAGTAAAGCGATTGAATATGCTGTTGCCAACTTACTATCACCCGCACCAAATATATTAAATTTAAATAATATAGTTGTAGATGAAAATATAATTAATCCACTTAAAAAATGTAGTGAAATATTGTTTCCCTCTATTGTTAGATAAAGGGAAACAATTAAAATAATGACACACAAATTATTAGGTATACGACGATATCGGCAATCTAAATAGACTACTAGTATTGATAACATACCCATAAAATATAATGCCATAATAGTTTAAATCGTTTACCTTTAAGGAGTAACGTCACCGATTGCCGTTGTTATACCATCGAATGCACTAGTTAGTGTGCCTAAAAGCGAACCAGTAGCAGTTGAAGAAAAAACAACACCTAATAGCGTTGCCATAGCGACACCAATTAGACCGTATTCAATTGCAGTCACACCACTTTCATCATTTTTATATGTTGCTAGGAATGTGCTTGTTTTTATATACATTTGAGTAAACATTTTTATTTCCTTAATAATTAATGAACTAATAAATTCGTGGGTATAATATTACTGATTCAAAAAACAACAAAAATACGACCTATTAACCATTCATATAGGTGATTAAAAAAAGCACTAATATAAACTCGATTAAACTAATACTTTGAAATAAGGATAGGATATTGCATATAATCAATAAAATAGACGCGAATATTTATGAATCCAGTATCACTGGTCGGATAAGATAAGGTTAGATAAAATAAGGAGTGATAAGATAAATTTTAAAAATGAAGATAAATGAAGTAACAAGAGGTAGATTAAATAAATTCGATCTCAGTAATTTTTTTATAAATCCAATTTAATTCAGGGTTTAGTGTTTTATTTTTAGGCCATAAAATAGATGCGACCCAATGTTCATTATTTAATTGATTAAACGCAAAAGATACCTTTGCTAATCGACCTTCATGTAAATCTCGTTTAGTAACAAAATTAGGTAAATGGCAAATACCAACACCACTTCGACAAAATGACAATATCGTATGTATATCTTCAACATACCAAACCTGAGTAGCCACATTCACTTCACTCATCACAGGATATTTAAGGTCTACCGGTGTGAGCAATCGAGAGTCTGCCATATTAATTAAGCTTATGTTGGAAATATCTCCACCTTTATAATCAGGTGATGCAACCCAAGAACTTTGCATATGAAAAGCGCTCACAAATTCACAATTCAATATATCTAAACCAGAAAAAAGACCTATCGCTAAATCTAATTTATTTTCAATAATCTCTTTATAGAGTAGTTTACTATTTTGTTGCATAATAAAAAGATCAACAAGTGGATAACGCTTTGAAAATTCACACAATATTCCAGTTACTCTATCAGAACAAACTAATGGATCGATACCGATTCGTATCTTGACGTCACTAATAGCTTCTATTATGCGTGACTGATTAATAAAATCATGATATTGCGACATCATTAATTTAGTATTTTTGAGTATTTTCTCACCCTTATCTGTTAAAACTGGGTATTTTTTATTTCTATTAAATAATTCAAAACCAAAATCAATTTCTAAATTTTGTATCGCAATACTAACCGATGCTTGACTCTTTTTTAATTCTTTTGCTGCGGCACTAAATGAACCTTTTTCCGCCGCTGAAATAAATGATAGTAAATTATCCATTTGTGGTTTCATTTTATTCCTTTATAAAGAATGTCACCTTAATTATCAAGTTAACTTAATATATTGTATTATAAGACCATGAACATGTACAAATATCATCTATAACATATACCTATAGGTGGTTGAAAATAAAGCAAACAGTAGTGGGGGTCGCATTTAACGCTTATGTTCAAGTTGAACTATATTTAGATGGTATTTAGACATTACAACCACCCCTCTAAAGAGGTGGTGGTCAGTTTTGTTGAATAATTAAAATGAAGATATATGTTAAAATAATATTACAATTTAATTATTTAAATATAGTATTTCACGCCTATAAATAAGAACGTTAAATTGTAATATTACAACTTACCCTACACGTTTATGATGTAGATATAATTAGAGATGAACAAAATATACTATACAAATATATTTAAACTGCTTATAAAAAACACTTATATAAACTCAATTCACTATATATAAATTAATGGGAAACTAATGGGGAAGCATTAACTCATACAAGCCACAATTGTTTGGCTTGATGAAAATACCGCATAACATTGATCACCAATGGTAAGGTTTAGTTGATTAGCCAACAGTGTATCAATCGACGCATAGATTATTTGTGGCGCAGTGCTTTTATGCTCGTCAAAAATAGCTAAGCTCACTTCAGTTGTCTGGCTATTACTGTAAATCTCATGAACGATACTCAAAACTTGATTGCAGCTTTCACCCGCTGATTTTTCAAGAAAAATACTAACCGCAGGGGCTTTGAATAACAGTAAAATGGGCTTACCAACGACTAATGACAAACGTGCGCAACTACTTTGGGTTACGCAAGCATTTAGTCGTAAGCCACTAGTGAGTTCGACCTGAAGGTATACATTTAAATTATCCAGGTTAGAGTCTGTACCCGCAAGATGATTATCGAGTGATAAAATAGTACCTGATAATTGATTACGAGCACTGGTTTTTAAAGAAAAATGTCCCATAACATCCAGTAGACTATTCATTGGAATAGCTTGATCTTGTAATGCTTCTAACACCATATCTTGCATTTGGTCAGTCAGTGCATACATTTGTAACAAACGTTCACCAAAGGCGGTTAACTTAGCCCCCCCACCTCCTTTACCGCCCTTTTCACTTTTAACTACGGATTCAGACAAACGGGTATTCATATCTTTAACCGAATCCCAAGCCGTTTTATAGCTCATACCAGCAAGCTTAGCTGCCTGACTAATCGAGCCACAGGTCTGTATCTGTTGTAGCAGTAAGATCCGTTTTGGGTTAGCAAACACTTTATCTGCAACAGAAATCGTCAATAATGCTTTTAAATCCACGATATATTATCACCTTAAAAATGAAGTACATATTGTGCGTTATCAGTAAAACAATAACAACATAGCCATAATATGGCTACAAACGAACCGAATGAACAGTGCAAAAAACACACATTGAAGTTTACTTCATCGAGTCCAGTAACAAAGATAAATACAATATAAAGGTGTGATCATAACCACAAATGCAGGGAGCAGGTCTAAATATAGGAAAAAATATTCTCTTTAATGGTAAATAACCACTCATATAAGAAAACATATTCTCCACACATAGGCGTACAGTAAAACAACAAGCGTAAGGAAATGTAAGCCAACGTATATTAACGTCAAATTATGTGTTGCTGAAGTTATTTGTCAGCATCAATGAGGAATATAGAATGAATAATCAATGGCAGCAATACAAAAACCTACTAAACACCTTTGTGAAACCTGCATTAGGTTGTACCGAACCCATCTCTGCTGCATATGCCTCCGCAGTGGCGGCAAGTATGCTACCTGCAACGCCTGAACGAATTACCATTCAAGTATCAGATAACTTATATAAAAATTCAATGGGTGTATTTGTACCCGGCACTGGTAAAATTGGTTTAGCGATTGCAGCTGCAGTAGGTGCGATTGCCGGTGACCCTGATGCTGGGTTAGAAGTCCTCGCACAAATAACACCAACCCAAGTAACACAAGCACAAGCGTTAATCGATGCGGGGAACATCATAGTTAAGCGTACCGATGCAAGCGAGTTTATATACTGCCATGTAGAGGCACAGTATCAAGATAACACTGCAGTAGTCGTAATCAGTGGCGGTCATACCCAAATAACAAAAAAAACACTCAATGGTAAAGTCGTCTTCAGTAATAACAGCTGCTCAGCCCAAAGCTCAGGTAATATCTGCGATAACCTCGATATTAGCATCCAAGGAGTTTATGATTACGCGATGGGTACTGATTTTGCTGATATCAATTTTATTCTCGAAGCTGCTACATTAAACTCGAATTTAGCTGATGAAGGCTTAAACCATGCGTATGGGCTACAAGTAGGTCGTACCATAGAACAAAATATCAAAAGCGGTTTTATGACGGCCGATCTTAATAATACGATTATCATGCGTACCTCAGCGGCATCCGATGCAAGAATGGGAGGAGCGACATTACCCGCGATGAGTAATTACGGTAGTGGTAACCAAGGTATAGCAGCAACGGTTCCTGTCTCTATGATTGCCCAGTATTATCATACAAGTGATGAACAACTTGCACGGGCGCTTGTGCTAAGTCACTTAGGCGCGATCTATATTAAGCAGCACTATCCAGCTTTATCAGCATTCTGTGGTAACACGGTAACAAGTGCATCCGCGGCGATGGCGATGGTCTACCTTGCTGGCGGTGGCTATGAACAATCATGTTACGCCATCCAAAATGTGTTAAGTGATTGCTCAGGTATGGTATGCGATGGTGCAAAATCGACATGCGCAATGAAAGTAAAAACATCCACGAGTAGTGCCATCACAGCCTTTATGTTAGCGATGAATGATACACAAGCATTTGATCAGGGGATTATTGCGCAAGATATTGAAACCAGTATCTGCAATATTGGTACATTAGTAACAAATGGTATGAGTAATACCGACGCAACCATCATAAATATAATGTCAGCATGATCGACTAAGCGCTGTAATATACACCATATAATAGTGCTTATACCATTTTAGAAAATCACACCTAGATTTACATTGTTTGGGGGAAATAAGCAGATTAATGACAAATGATAGCGCTAACTTTACCATTAACGTATATAATCACACGCTATGTCACATTCAGTATTAGCATAAAGATTACACGACCTCGTTAATGGAATTGAACGTTATTAGGAGTAACAATGCACAACCTATCCTCAAAGTCGTATCGGCTACCACTCCAAAATAAATTGGTTGGTCTGTCAGTTATGATTATTATTGGGATCGTTGCCTTCGTATTATTCTTTTATCATTCTTTTTCAGCCAGTTTAGAAGAAGAAAAAAAAGCTCAATCCAAAAATTTTATTGAATCAGCCCTCGGTATTATTCAACACTTTCATCAGCTTGAATTATCTGAAAAGCTAACCACTGTCGAAGCTCAGCAAATGGCGATGCGAACACTAGAGTCGGCAACGTATGGTGATGATGGCTATTTTTGGATCAATGACAGTAAAGGTAAGATCTTAATACAACCTTACATGCCAAATTTAGTCGGTTTAAATATGACAAATTGGGCAGACAGTACTGGTAAATATATTTTCCAAGAATTTGATCGAGAAGCGAGAAAAGGTGGCGGCTGGGTTTCTTATACTTGGCCTAAATTAAACACATCTAAAGAATTCCCTAAAATATCTTATGTTGCTCATTACCCAGCTTGGGATTGGCTTATTGGTACAGGGCTTTATCTTGACGATATGAAATCCAATATTTTCTGGGCTGTATGTCGAACATCCGGTGTCTTGTTACTTGGTTTTCTCATTTTCATTGTCACTATCGTTGTCATTATTAACTATTTTGTACATCAATTAAGTGAGCTATCGGTACGTGACTCTCTGACTAATTTGTATACGAAACGTTTTTTAAAAGAGATTATACCGACATTAATGAACCACAATAAGATGACAAATCATCATCTTGTCGCCATATTTATCGATCTAGATAACTTCAAGTCTGTCAATGACAGACATGGCCATGACAACGGTGATAAAGTACTGAAACACGTGGCTAGAATAATGAGTGACAACGCTAAGCAGAATGATTACTGCATGCGTTACGGTGGAGAAGAATTCGTCCTTATCGGTTTTTTCGATAGTGAAACGTCTGCTGTTGATATGGCTGAAATTATCCGTCACCAAGTCTCTGAATTACGTTTCATCAGTGATGAATCCACTTTTAATATCACGTTAAGCGCTGGCATTGCACTACACCATAGTCACAGTAACCATAGTTTTGAACACACGTTGAAACGCGCGGATATGAAGTTATATGAAGCAAAAACAGCAGGGCGCAACCGCGTATCAATTTAATTTCATTAATCGTGTTATATTTCACAAAAAAATTAAAATTTTATTAATTCTCGAGTTTTTTTCTTAAAAAGGTATATTTACACATAATTTATATTCTACTATATCAATAGATTACATTATTAACTGTGTCACTATGTCTAATTTTTCAGCCTATTCGCATCGCTTACCCATTCAAAATAAATTAATTGTTTTATCCGTTCTTATATTTTCGGTACTGATTGCTTTCCTATTGTTTTTTTATAACTCTTTTTCGACGAGTTTAGAAAATGAAAAAAAGGCACAATCAAAGCATCTCACTCAATCAGCATTAGGGATAATCCGTTATTTTTATGATCTTAGTTCAAATGGCCAGTTATCAGATAAAGACGCTAAGAAATATGCCATGGATGCGCTTAAACACGCAACTTACGGTGATAATGGATACTTCTGGATAAGTGATCTAGATGGAGAGATTTTATTACAGCCATATAAGCCAGAACTGGTTGGTATGAGTTTATTAGACTGGCAATACACGGATGGAACACGCCCTTTCCGCGACATTGATAGAGAAAGGCGTAAAGCGGGTGGCTGGATCACCTATCTTTGGTCTAAAAATGATTCATTAGAACAATATTCCAAGATAGCCTACGTGAGTTACTTCGCTCCTTGGGACTGGTTAATTGGCACCGGTATTTATCTTGATGATATGGAAAACAATGTATTTTGGACAGTATCAAAAGCGACCGGCATTTTACTTTTTGGTTTTGTACTATTCATTGGCGTATCTACCCTTACTATCAACTATTTTATAAATATACTCTCTAAACAGTCAGTTCGAGACTCGTTGACAAGGCTCTATTCCAAGCGTTTTCTAGAAGAAGTGATTCCAGGAATGTTAGAAAATGAAAAACGTCATAACAGAGCGTTAGCCGCCATATTTTTAGACATCGATCATTTTAAAAAAATCAATGATACCTATGGTCATAATTGTGGCGATAAAGTATTGACAAAAGTAGCCCGTGTTATGATGGAATGTACACGTACTGGCGATTATTGTATTCGTTATGGTGGTGAAGAGTTTGTTATTATCGGCCCCTGCGATAATAGCGAAAATGTAATAGCTGTCGCAGAACATATAAGAAAGCAAGTATCAAATTTAGTATTCACCCACGATAATACAGCGTTTAGCATCACCTTAAGTGCAGGTATAGCCCTACATGATCACGCTAAATCCTCATTTGAGGAAACGTTAAACGACGCGGATATGAAATTGTACGAGGCAAAAACAGCTGGACGTAACTGCGTTGTTATCTAGTGCTAAATCAAACGAATAAAATTTTGCCTTGTTAATTTACGTTAACGAGGCTAGAATTTACCAATCGATATATAACTAGGTATATAACGGTTGGGTATTTACCTCGCATTCAAGAAAAATATACATAAGGGATTGTTCATGACGCAGAGATATCACTGCAGGTTAAAACAGATCATTACCATTATTTTAGTTATTTTCAGCAGTCATGTTATGGCTAAAGAGCGTTTAACTATCTTTGCAGCGGCCTCATTAACTAACGCCTTAACAGAAATCGGTGATACGTTTAAAGCTGACTTAATAGCAAACCCAACAAAAATAAACCCAGTATTCTCTTTTGCTTCATCTTCGACTTTAGCAAGACAAATTGCCCAAGGGGCACCCGCTCAAATCTATTTATCTGCAAATCAAAAATGGATGGATTACTTAATTAAACAAAAAGCGGTTGCGGCGGACTCTCGTGTGACCTTGTTACGTAACTCACTGGTGCTCATCGCCCCTAGTACAAGTCCAATAAGTAGCGTCGTCTTAAATAAGCACTGGAATATCACGCATGCAGTGGGTGATAGTCGGATCGCAGTTGGCGATCCCGATCATGTACCAGCAGGTCGCTATGCTAAACAAGCATTAGAAAGTTTAGATTTATGGCAAAAAGCGATGCCGTTATTAGCCCGAACAAGTAATGTTCGCGGTGCATTAGCGCTAGTCGAGCGTGGTGAGTCACCATTTGGTATTGTGTATGCGACTGACGCACAAATATCCAAAAAAGTAAAAACGGTTGCGACCTTCCCAGAAAATAGCCACAAAGCCATTGAATATCCTCTGGTCATTGTCGGTCATAATACTAATTCCGCCACCAGAATATTCTACCGATACTTGCAAACAAAAACGGCACAAGCAATATTTGTTAAATACGGTTTTAAGGTACACTCTATTTAAGGTCAATAACGTTGAATTTGTTAAGTGATTATGAAATTGCAGCCTTGCTGCTGAGTTTAAAAGTATCGAGTGTGGCGGTGTTATTCAGCCTACCCTTTGGTATCGCTTGCGCGTGGATATTAGCCCGTTGTGAGTTTCCTGGTAAGTCGCTGTTTGACAGTCTAATTCACTTACCTTTGGTCTTACCGCCCGTGGTGATTGGTTATATTTTATTAATCTCTATGGGGCGTCAAGGCAGCATTGGCGCGGTACTTTATGACTGGTTTGGTTGGAGCTTTAGCTTTAGTTGGCGTGGTGCAGCATTAGCGGCTGCGATCGTCTCGTTTCCGTTAATGGTACGTGCTATCCGTTTGTCATTTGAAAGTGTTGATAGTCGTTTAGAGCAAGCCGCGCGTACCCTAGGTAGTAATCGCTTACGGGTATTTTTAACCATTACCCTGCCGTTAACCTTACCCGGTATTGTTTCTGGTATGGTACTGGCCTTTGCTCGCAGTTTAGGTGAGTTTGGTTCAACGATTACCTTTGTGTCTAATATCCCTGGTGAGACGCGTACTATTCCACTCGCCATGTACTCTTTTATTCAAACCCCAGGTGCTGAGCATGAAGCCGCACGCTTGTGTGTGATTGCTATTGTTATTGCCGTATTATCGTTAACCGCATCACAATGGTTAGCCAAAAAAGCCCAACAGCGAGTCGCGTCATAATGTTAACTATTGATATAAAGAAACAACTGGGTGATTTGGATTTGCAAGTGAATGCTCAAATTCCGATGCAAGGTATCTGTGCTGTGTTTGGTCGTTCTGGTGCAGGTAAAACCTCCTTGGTGAATGTTCTTGGCGGATTATCAACACCAGATAAGGGTCAGCTAACTTTAGGCGATACACACCTTTACCACCAGCAACTGCGGATTAATTTACCGCCAGAACGTCGCCGTATCGGTTATGTATTTCAAGAAGCGCGTTTATTCCCCCACTACAGCGTGCGCGGTAATCTCAATTACGGCAATAAAGATAAGGACCAAGTTCATTTTGATTCTGTCGTGAAGTTACTTGGTTTAGGTGAGTTATTAAAGCGTTATCCATCAACCCTTTCAGGCGGTGAAAAACAGCGCGTTGCGATTGGTCGCGCCTTGTTAACACGACCGCAAATGTTATTAATGGATGAGCCGTTAGCAGCGTTGGATTTACCCCGTAAGCGTGAACTTATTCCTTATTTGTTACAGCTAGCGAAAACCCTTAATTTACCCATTATTTATGTAAGCCACAGCTTAGATGAGATCTTACAGCTGGCTGATACCATGCTAGTATTGGATAAAGGTAAAGTGTTAGTTAACGGTCACTTACAAGCTGTTTGGGACAGTGCAGAAATGCGACCTTGGTTGCCTGCAAAAGAACAAAGCTCACTGTTAATGGCGACAGTAACAGCGCTGAATAAAGGCTATCGCATGAGTAAGTTATCACTCACTGATGGTACTTACCTGTGGATCAATGGCTTGCCTTTACCTGTCGACAGCAAACTACGTGTACGTATTCATGCTAACCATGTATCCCTGTGTAAAACACGTCCACAAGACAGTAGTATCCGTAACATTCTACCGACGACAATTACCGAGATTATACATTCAGAATCAAGTGATAATGTGCAGGTTAAATTGGCGTTTGGCGATGACCACATATGGGCGAACATCACCCCGTGGGCATGTGATGATTTGGCACTAACAGTAGGGCAAAGTGTGTATGCTCAGATCAAAGGCGTAAGCATGACTGAGAGTGAATTAGCGCAGTCGTTTTGAGGCATTTAGCTAAATTAATCAAGCCAAAAACATAGTAAATAGGCTAAATATAAAGCACTACTTCATCTAATATTTTTTGTAATAATACAGGGTCTGCGATAGCCCCAAAATAAAATTTTATACTGCCACGTTCATGTAACTCATCTGAGCATGAGGAAATCAACAAAATATCATATTCTTCGCATAAAACATCATCTAACGTATCTGCATCTTCCCAATTATAGATTAATATATAAGGGCCATGTATCTCGTCTATTTGTACAATCACGCGCTCTTTAGTTTTAGAATCAATCAAAATTATTTTCCTTTTATAGCTTTAATATAACTCTATATTATCTAAAATATCCTGTAATCGGATAGGATCAGCTAAACGGCCAAAGAAATAAATAACACCTTCTTTCTCGTCAATCTCATCAGCCCAACGTAATTCATACATTATTTTATACTTACCACGTAATATTGTATCCATATTGTGCTTTTCATAACATTTATGGACCTTAATGTAAGGACACTTATTCTTGTCTATTTGAACTAGTACTCGTTTTTTTGTTGCCAAATCTATCATTAAAAATCCTCGTTTACACTATCAAGCCAGTTTTTCTCTTCATCGGACGGCAGTCTTTTATTTTGTTGTTTATCTATAGCTATTCCTTTAAAAAGCTTGGCCCTAGAACTTTATTATCAATATATCTTCCAATCCCAAAAGCTGCAGTACTTAAACCAATACTAGTCATTGCCTCTGGATTAAGTTGGCCTTCATTGATAGCGTTAAGAGTATCAGCTACTACTTGAGTGGTTATCTCATCTAAAGCCTTAATTTCACCAAACCCTGTCGGATCAGTATACTTCAGCGGGTTATTCATCACATAGGAATAACGGTTAAAGCTGTTAGTCATGAATGGTGACTGAACGAACGGATCTGCACTTAAAAAGCGCCCGAGTTCTTGGTCGTATACTCGGCCATTCATGTGGATCAAGCCCACTTCTTCAATATGCTCGTGACCTGTGAAACCACGGTTGGTAATTAACTGCTGTGCAATATTAGTGACGCTGTCATCTTCCCAGAGCACACTGCGCATTTTACCCCAAGGATCAAAACTGCGGTGCTCGACAACACTACCGTAACCATCGGTAATCACATCCACCGAATCCAGCGCATCGTAATGCAAGTAACGAACTTGCTTATTTACCAACTTATGAGCACTGTCCTTCGCTTGCGTATTTAACGCAATTAACTTACCGCCAGCATAAATAAACTGCTTGTGTTGCACATCACCCGTTTTACTATCAGTAACCCGCTCGTACTGCTTACCAAAGTAAATCGTTTCACTGCCATCACTGCTTATTTTCTTATAACGCTGATGATTCGCATCATAGAAAAACTCAACACGCTTACCACGGCGGGTGATCTTGCTTGGTTTGTTTTGCTGGATTTACACCTTTTTTCATACCTACCCAATAAACCTCAATTCAATTTCTGCTTACGGAAGCTTGTTAGGCAAACCACATTATCAGGTATCACTTTGTATTCTTGTTTACTATCTGCAACTGACTTTGGATAAGGGCTGGGGAAATGGCCATTAGGAGTATCGGGATAGCTACCTTGAGCTAAGCCTTTGGCAAAGCGAAATAGTGCATCATCAAGCATACGTTCGACAGGTACGAAACGCTTGCTGCGCCCTTCGCTAGCGATACGTTTACGCATTTCATTGATATGCATGGACAAACCATATGCGTCATCATCGTTATAAGCCGTGACATCATTATTATCACTACTTTGACGGATCCAAGATTCGGTATCACTGACATGACCATTGACACTTAAATCCATATTTTTAAACCAGCAAAATACCTCAGTCTCTTTGACAAATTGCGAGGCGACTATGTCTGCAACTGACTCCTCAATCGCATCATAGTGCAGCATAAGATTGACCACTTCAATAAACAGTCGCCCTAAAAATAGCTCTTCAAATTCAGCTTGAGTTGGCGGGGCTAGATTGGGAAAGATCATCACATAACGGCTGCGGGCTTCAACGGCTATCACAGTCCCGTGATGAGACTGAACATTATTTTTTATAACATGGCATTGCCAGGCAAGCGTCTCAGCATCAGTGGTGATGGTTTGGGTGCCAATACGTTTACCGTCGATACAAGGTATTCTGACTAAGTCCAGCTTCATCCACTTACACAGCGCATTGCTTGCTGATATTTGAATATTCATGATAGCGTCCAGTGATTTTTATATATTGAACCTTACACTAATTCTATACCTTCGCTGTCACGATTTGATGAATTATTTATATCAATTACTCACTTTCCAAAGGTACGCGGAGATTCAGTTCCATGCCGTTACTTTCCAAAAATTCAACAACCTTTCTTCGCCATTGACCATTTTCACCTTGGGTGCCACCACCATTTCTCTCTATCGATGGTATAACGCCTATTCCTCTACTGCTTGTATAATTAAAATTAGCCCCTGCATTGAGAAGTTGCATCGTCATTTTCCAAGAAGCTGTTGAAGCTGCAAATAGTAAAGGAGTTCGTTCAGAAAGCGTTACAACATTAGGGTTTGCACCACCATCAAGCAATAATTTAAAATTTTCATATCGATTAGATGCTATAGCGTTAAAGAGAGGATAAGGCATATTGCTTTCCCCTTCATTATACAAATCTACATCACCGCCATACTTAATAAGTAACTTTAAAAATGAATCATTTTTAAATTGTGCAGCCCAGCCCATTGAGGATTTTCCTCGCAGTTTAGGGTAAACCCAATTTGGGTTTGCCCCTAATTGCAATAATGTATCTGCTAGAGCATAATTATCCGTTATTACTGCAGCAATAAGTAAGGAATGACCATTTTTATCTGGTTGGTTTATATCGAAATTGTTATTTTCTATAAACTCTTTGGCTACTTCAATATTATCTATTGTTTTAAAAAAAGCACTAATTTCAGCTTTCTTATCAGACTCGACCTCATAGACTTTAGAGAGTTTATTTAACTCATTACAACCATTTAAAAAAAATAAACTAGATATCATTATTAACCTTATTAGTACATTATTCATTAAATCTCCATATTCATTGATGTGTAATTTTTGGTTGCTTTTATTACGTTGACATTTACATTAATACTATTATCGAGTTAATTAATATTTACCAACGTTGTAAATAATCATCGATATCATCCCTGAAATTAGGTTTTACACGCTTAAGCTCAATCACCTTAACTCTCGCAGTCTCAGTACCAATAAGGTGCAATGCAGATAATACATCATCAATAATTATCTCTTTTTCAGACTCTAGAGCTAACCTTCCTAGTGCATCAACCGCAGCCTCATCTTTAAATACCGCAGTAGCATCAATAGCGGCCCCAACCTCATAAATATCCCCATTAAAAAGTATTTCTAATATTCTATTTTTCTCTGATTTTTTTACTCTATTATTTACCGAGGATAAATGTTCAATTCGGCTAAACAATGCCATTAATAGAACATTCCTATTTCGAATAAAAAACCTGTTATCTTTTTTAGTCAGGCATATTTCAATATCCTTAAATTCATCATACGATATTGAAATTGAACCAATCTCATTTAAATAAGCATAAAGAGACGTAATTTCATCCCTTCTTCTCTCAATACCAAAGATCAATGCTGATAATTCACTCTGGTCAATATAAGGGGTTTTATTATGAGTAAATGACTCACAACTTAGTGGCGCAGCTAACGCTAAATTCACCGGCAGTATCATGTACCATAAAAGCGCTTTGCTCACTCGGCAGAGATGTACAACTAGATACTTTAGCTGTTTTTCTTGTATTTCATTCATATCGCAGTTCTAATATCTTTATAATTAATTCATATTATTCTATTAAATCATAATTTTAAATGATTTTTCAGCTACAAAACATAAAATTAGCACTATGTACTTAGATACATTTATCTATCAAAATAAACACTTACCCTTTAAGATATTAAACATTGCTCATCGCTAAGGAAAAGCGGATTCACATGCCTAACAACCTTTCAATTCGCGCTTATACCAGCCAAATACGCAGTCATTATCATGAGTTCCACCAGCTGGTGTTGCCATTACATGGCGCGATTGATATTAAGGTTGGTGATTACACAGGTAAAGTTAGCATTGGTGATTGTGTGATAATTAAAGCTGGGCAACAACATGACTTTCGGGCAGATGATGCCGCCCGTTTTATTGTCGTTGATATGGAACGTTATCCAGATAACATTACCGAATCAGGTATTGAAAAATTCTCGATAAATCCTCCCCTGCTGGCTTATATACAGTTCATCGATAAGCAGCTAGCGCATCAAGTAAATAAACAGCTTGAATCGACTGCGTTTGAATTGTTCTATCAGCTCCTTGCTCAACAAACATGTCATGAACGTATCGACCCTCGAATTGCTGAGGTTATCCACTTCATAAAACAAGACATCAGTGTGCTATTTAGCATCGAGCAGTTAGCTAAAATTGCGTGTTTAAGCACAAGCCAATACAAAAAATTATTCAAGACAAATATGGGCATGACCACCCACAAATACATAACCCAACTGCGCATGGAAAAGGCTTCAGCACTGCTCGCTCATACCGACCTGCCTATTCGTATTGTCGCAGAACAAGTTGGCTACCAAGACCTATCAGCATTTAGTCGACGCTTTTCAAACTATTTTGGTCAATCACCTAAAGCGTTTAGCTACTAACTCATCAGCGATGACAGTTTATCTATCCCATCCCATAGCAATACAACAGTAGCGTATTAGCCAATAAAAACGTCCTTTCAGCAAACACGCTAATTTATGAACACCTTATAATTCGGTCATTAAAATTACTTAAGGATCATAAATTATGGCTACATTATACGGGTTTATCGCTATCGGATTATGGGGGACTTTAGCGCTGTTAGGGACAATAACAGCGAATATTCCTGCATTTCAATTACTCTCACTTTGTTTTTCCATCTCCGCTATCATTATCATCATCAAGCGAATAGCGATAAAAAAAACCGTCTTTACCAAACCATCGTTAACCCTAACTCAGTGGCTGCTTGGCATAATCGGACTGTTTGGGTTCCACTTCTGTTATTTCATGGCGCTTAAATTCGCTCCCGTTATCGAAGTCAGTTTAATTGTGTATCTATGGCCATTATTACTAGCAACACTCGTCGCCAACAAACAAAGTCGGTTAAGAGCACTTATCGGGGGTAGCTTAGGCTTTATCGGCATCGCCTTCATTATTGTTGGTAATGGTGAGCTAACGTTAAATAACGACTATCGGATTGGTTATTTTCTTGCTGCTATTTGCGCTGTTATTTGGGGCAGCTATTCATGGTTCTTATCCACATCAAACAACGACGTTGAAGATATCGCTTGGTTATCTGCAGCCGTTGCAATATTAGCATTAATCGCGCATTGGCAATTTGAAACCAGTAATTGGAGTTTTAGCCTGTCAGAATGGGGCGGGATATTATTACTCGGATTAGGGCCTGTCGGGGGCGCTTTTTACTTATGGGACATAGCCCTAAAAAAAGGTAATCAACAATTGCTAGCCTCATTAAGCTTTAGTACACCACTTATTTCATCTGTCATTTTGGCCATTGCAGGTCTTAATGCTTGGTCTACTAACATCATCATTGCACTCGCGTTAATATTATCTGGTGCGATCATTGCCAATATGAAGAAAAAATTAGCGTTTGGTGATAACCCTATATAGGAAAACATCACCCTTCAAGTTGATAAACGCATTAATATTTCCTTTCAGCAAAATATTAATGCGTTATTTAGTATCAGTACAACTCATCGTTAACGAGTGAAGACTCTTCATCACTCGTTAACTGGTCAACTTAAGATCCAGAGCATGTCACAGCAGTCCAGAACCAAGATGTTGCGGTTGGTACTTCCCAAATACCAGGGCTATTTTTAGCTTGGTAACACAAGCCTTGATACGAGTATACTTCACCGTTAGATGCTTTAGTCGAACCAGCAACAAATGGGGTTTCACTAACAACCTCATCTACAACACATTCACCGTTTACAACAGAAGAACCATCTTCACAAACTAAGCCTTTGGCGTTACCAATGATGGTGATTGTTTTCTGAGATAAAACGCCTTCGTTATCTGTTGCTTTGAATATAACAGTGTTGCTACCAAGCGTTACCACAAAGCTGCCAGAGTAAGTTGTAGCATCTTGTATCACAGCTTTAGTTACACCATTAACAGTAACGTCAACAGTTGCAATTAATTTATCATCAGTAATTAATGCAGAAAACTGAGCTGTATCACCTTCAGTATGTACCACTGAACCAGATGGAGATGCAATACTAATGCTCGGAGCTTCATTGGTGATGATAGATCCAGAGCATGTCACTGGAGTCCAGAACCAAGATGTTGCGGTTGGTACTTCCCAAGCACCAGGGCTATTTTTAGCTTGGTAACACAAGCCTTGATACGAGTATACTTTACCGTTAGATGCTTTAGTCGAACCAGCAACAAATGGTGTTTCAGTAACAACCTCATCTGCAACACATTTACCGTCTACAAGCGAAGAGCCTTCTTCACAAACGATTGGGTCTACAGCACATTCACCGTTTACAACAGAAGAACCATCTTCACAAACTAAGTCTTTAGCATTACCAATGATGGTGATTGTTTTCTGAGATAAAACGCCTTCGTTATCTGTTGCTTTGAATATAACAGTGTTGCTACCAAGCGTTACCACAAAGTTGCCAGAGTAAGTTGTAGCATCTTGTATCACAGTTTTAGTTACACCATTAACAGTAACATCAACAGTTGCAATTGATTTATCATCAGTAATTAATGCAGAGAACTGAGCTGTATCACCTTCAGTATGAACCACTGAATCGGATGGAAATGCAATACTAATGCTAGGAGCTTCATTCGTGATGATACTACCAGACCAATCCGTTTGACCTTGTGGATTATTTACAGCTTGGTTCATTGCGTTCAATATATCGCCGTTACCATCACCATCAATTTCCCATGAGAAAATACCACCGAGACCGAGACTCTTAAGGTATTCACCCTTAGCAAGTACCGAGCGAGGGGTATCATATGTCAACAATGTACGACTCACTTCATCCCAAACAAATGATGCTTTAGCTATTTCATCCCAGCCTACGATTGCATTTGGGTTTGACTCGAGGAATTTAAGGATACCACGATAATCCATAATGCCAGCTTCCCAAGCCCAAGCCGCCTCGTTTACATCTGTTCCACCGCCACCCAGACTACCGTTAAATGGACTACCCTCAGAAGAATCTATATGTGAACCGATAGCGCCGATTGGGTTTCCATTTTCAGCGACAACATCTTGCCAACCACGAGCATACATTGCAGCACCAACAACTAATTTCTTAGCTGGAACACCTTGTGCAAGTAAAAGTTTAGTTGCGTTATCTAATGTATATTCAGGTTTCCCAGCAAACTCGCCAGTACCGTTACATTTATCAGTTGAAATGTGAGCACCACAATAAATACCTGTTTGGTGGCCCGTATTTGGACCCCATGCACCGTAGAAGTCGTAAGACATCATGAAAATATTATCCATGTACTGTGAAGCAGCACCATAATCAACATCTTCGATCTTGTCGTAACCAGCACCGATTGCAGATGTAAGTTCATATTTACGACCATATTCCGCTTCAAGCCCATCCAACATTGCACGTAATTCTTGCATTAATGCGATGTAAGCAGGGCCGTCTTTGTCTGAATCACCTAAACTTGCATTTGCACCGTCACCACCAGGAAATTCCCAATCAATATCGATACCATCGTAGAATTTCCACGTTTTTAAGAATTCTTTTGTAGAGGCGACAAATACATCACGGTTTGCTTTTTCAGTGAAACCGAAGAATGGATCAGATAATGTCCAACCACCAATAGATGGAAGAATTTTAATGTGTGGATTCGCTTTTTTAAGCGCCATTAAACCACCGTAAGTACCTTTACCTATTTCTAATGAACCCACTTTTTTACCGTCTAAACGTGTTGCAGGTTGACCATAAGAAGAGTTCAGTGCCGCCCATGTGTCATGAACAACAACAGAGTAATCAGGCAGGCCTGCGCACATTTTTTTTAATAATTGGTGACCCGATGGATTTGGATCTAATAAGGATTTGTTATCACCTGTACCACCACAAATTGGAATGAAGCCGTAGATGATGTGCGTTAGGTTATTAACAGGAATATCGTTAACGTTGTATTTACGACCGTACACACCCCATTCAACGAAGTAAGTCCCGACAATATTATCTTTTTGTTGTGCGTAAGGCGTGTTAGCCGGATCAGTCGTCATTGGCAGGTCAGCTTTTAAATGCGAACCGTCTGTATCCGAGATTAATAGTTCAGTCGTTGCGCTTTCACTGCAACCATCGGCGTTACATAAACGCACAACCATGTCTTTTAAACCGCCTTCAGTGAAAGATAAAACAGTACTTTTCCCTGTACCGGAACCAGACATCATTATTTCACCATTAACTTCTACCTCCCATTTTGTCGCTTTATCGCCAGACCAAACATTCCAAGAAACAGGTACTTCAACAACGTCAACACGTGTATACATGTCTTTATAACTAACGACTGCATCCGTATTAATTGTTACAAAACCTAGTTTTGAATAATCGGCCCACGCGATTGGCGGTGCTTGAGGGGCAGCCGCAAGTACTGGCGTACTTATTACTGCTATCATAGCTAACTTAAGGGAATTTTTTACAAATATTGATTTCACAAGAACTCCATGTAAATAAATTAGAAAGTCGAAAATAGGCGTAATTACATACAACATGTATTGACGTATATTCAAACAGTAATCATGCCATCCAAGATCAAACCTCTCCTGAGGCTTATATAAAAGCTACTTCCGATTGTTAATTCGCGCAATAAAAAAAAGAGCACAAAAACAACAAAGTTTGAGTTCTATCAAACAATACGGTCAGACCAGTCTTTTTTAAATTATTGAAATCGTGAGATAATTGATCGTGTTAATCCCGAATAGCATAGTGAAGTCCTTTACAGGCAAAACCCCAATATATTGCATTAAAAACAATTGGTTATATTTAACAAATCCATTATTTATAGCAAGGTAATCAGAAGGAAATACGACGGAACAATTTTTCTGTTATGTCATGACACTCAAATTTTCATCTGTCATCAAGATCAGTCTAATTGTTATTTTATAGCCATTATTATTGAAAATCACCAGTCGAACCTAATTGCAGAGTCGTTTTCAGACTGCTAAACTACGCTGTTAAATCACTTCGTATAATCCCAATAATATGGTTTGGGAGTTTCTACCAAGATCCTTAAACTCTTGATTATGAAGTCTGTAACTTTAAAACCTAAAAAAACATATAAAGGTAGAGACTCATGAATTACTTTGACTTACCGAAGATTGACCTACATTGCCACCTAGACGGCAGTGTTCGCCCAGAAACAATCATTGCGCTTGCAGCTGAACAAAACATTACTTTACCAAGTAACGACATTGAAGAAATCAGAACATTGATGATCGCACCTGAAACATGTCCTAATCTTGGTGAATACCTACAACGTTTTGACTTACCGTTATCAGTAATGCAAACAGCAGATGGTATCGAACGCATCTCTTTTGAAATATTTGAAGATGCTGCAAAAGAAAATGTAAAATACCTAGAAGTACGCTTTGGTCCAATGTTACACCTTGAACAAGATCTAACTCTTGAGCAAGTATTTGATAGTGTTGTTGCAGGTATGAAACGTGCCGAAGCAATGTATGACATCAAGGGTAACTACATTTTATCTATCTTACGCCACATGCCAAAAGACAGAATCAAAGAAGTACTTGATACTGCAGCTAAATACTTAAACGACGGTATTGTTGCATTCGATTTAGCAGGTGGTGAAGCACCTGGGTTCTGCGCTGAGTTTGTTCCTTATGCAGAATATGCCATTGAGAAAGGTTACCGTGTAACCATTCATGCAGGTGAGCAAGGTGTAGGTCAAAACGTATTTGATGCAGTGTCATTATTAGGTGCAGAACGTGTTGGTCATGGTATTCATATTACTGGCCATGAAGATGCATACGACCTTGTTAAAACACAAAACATTGCATTAGAAACCTGCCCAAGCAGTAATGTACAAACCAAAGCGGTTGACAACTTAGCAAGCCATCCAGTTAAAGCTTTCTACCAAGACGGTATTCAAATCACTATCAATACTGATAATCGTACTGTGTCAAATACAACAATGACAGATGAAGTACGTAAAGTAATGGAAGAGTTTAACTTAAGCCGTGAAGACTACTTCAGCATTTACAAAATCAGCATTGAACATGCATTCGCATCTGATTCAGTAAAACAACATTTATTGACGTTTACTGAATAACAACAGCATATCAATAGAAAGCTAAATCAAAAGGCGGGTATCACAACCCGCCTTACTGTTAACTAGCACTACACTTTTCACATTCTGATTATTTTAAAAATACCATTCAACGGATAACTGCACATGGTCATCATTTTTTAAGCTAAATAATGACTCGCTAGGATCTGAACTCTGCAATATCCTCAAGTCCAGACTCGCAGTAAAGCTGTTGCTAAAACGACGATTAGCTTCAATAAGATAAGTTAAAGCACTGTGATCTAAATCGGTCCCGACACCCATCAATATTTCACTGCTTTGCATATCATTAAAAGCGAAACGTCCGCCAATAAATAAATCATTTTGGAACGCCGCCCCCATTGAACCTATATCCCCTTCACCACGTTCATCCCAGCTATATTCGGTTAATAAACCGAAATCAATAAAGCTGTCAAAAATACCAATATAAGTATATTCAAAACCTGTTTGTGCGGCCCAAAAATTCATCTCTGTGGTATCACGGTAAATTGATTCAAACTTCCATAACCAATCACCAATCGTTGCTTGAACATCAAGACCAAATTGATCCATCTGGTTATAATACTGCTTTAGAACCAAGTCACTTACAAGGTTGCTCGGCGTAAGTACAGGTTCTCTATTTGTGCCACGAAACCAATAACTGCCAACATCAAAATCACCAAACGTTTGCGTCCAGCGCACAGCAAAATCAACATGTTTTTTTTCGGCCGATGATTCGTAACTAACATCATTGTTATCGACAACAAATGGTCCTCGTAAACGGCCGTTCTCACCCGCAAAGGTGCGTTCTCTAAAACCGAATAATACGTATAAATCCACTATTCCCCAGTCTTGAACTAATGAAAGGTTAACCATGGGCTGGCCCAGTTTATCTTCGCCATCAAAATTTTCAACCGCATCAGTTTGGTTAATCACATCAACAAGATGTTGAAACTCTGCAACGCCCCAAAATTCTTTACGTATACCGACTCTCAACTCCCAACTATCACTGGCATGGACATAAGACAATTCCCGAATATCACCGTGAGTCCTTTCTTCATCCTCCGAGTCCAGGCGATAAAATGGTTTAAACATTAAGCTATCGTCACCATTATTCCAACCCCAATAAAACTCAGGCTCAACAAATAACGACGCTTGAGAATACTCAAATTGATCCGCGTATTCACCCGATTCAAAGAAGTAACGCTCTTCTATACCAACCACGCCAGATATTTCAAACTCTGTAGCAAAAGCGTTGAAAGTCAGTAATAAAGCTGCAGTAACTGACATCTTGATAAATTTGGTCACTAACATAATGGCTTACCGCGCTCGCTTTAACGCATTACGATTAAAGTCACTGTCTTTAAGACCCGTTTTAAATGCATAATTACTCCACTTTAACTCCGTGCTTTTACCATTTTGATGATTCACCATCAACGTACTTGTCGGGCGCCAAAACTGGTTAATGTATTGCTTGTAATCGATATAAGATAACGTTTTTAACAATGTATTTTTTCGATCATAAAATTCGACTTTTTGCGTGCGGTATTCTTGTTTATCAATCCATACAACACGTCGGGTATACCCCGAGTTTTCATCCACAGGAAACTGCTCAACCATGAAGCTATCGATACCAACACTGTTATCTTCACCCAAATATTTATAACTGTATTTTTCTAATTCAAACGAGCTTAAGTCTTCAAAGGCAAATTCAGACCCCATAAAAGGACCCGATTTGTTTCGTGATGAAATGCGTTTAACACGCTTCAATGCGGGTAAATATAGCCATTGCTCATCGGTTGCCAGTGGATGTGAAAAACTTAAAAAAGCAGTACCTTTGACATCTTTCGGCTTGTCAAAAATAGTTAAACTTTTATCACCATCTGTCACCTGTTCTAATGATTTCATTTTTATCTCACGTGTACTTTCTTGGCCCTGCTGATTACGTAACAACATCAACATATTTGCAGTGCTATCAACCCAGCCTATATCACGTTGCTTAGCTTCTTTGGAAATGGCCAGCCCTTGCTCTTCAGCTGTTAATGCCAAGGCGCTAGAACTTACAAAAAATAAAGCCACTGTAATACCAGCTGTAAGTAGTCTCTTATTCAACATAATCGTTCTCCAATTTTATTTATCTGTTATGGCTGATAATCCAGCGCCGGTATGTTTTTATTTGTTGGTTTTATGTTTTCAGCATTACCATTTAAAAGCGCGTTCGCACCAGTGCGATCGAGCAACATCAACAGCGGAGGTAAAAAAAAGAAATCAATAACTAAAGCAATGAATATAGTAATAGCCGTTAACATCCCCATATCTGAATTCAACTTAAAAGATGATTGTGCTAAGACCAGAAAGCCAGCAATGAGCACAAATGTTGTCACGCATAACGCTCGACCAACATGATCAAAAGCATAATGAACAGCAGTACTTGAATCAGTGTTAAGGTCACGTCGAGCATGTAAGTATTTACTTAAAAAATGAACCGTATCATCGACCACAATACCCAATGTCATGCCCATTACCACAGACAAACCCAAGCCGATTTGACCGTCATACAACCCCCAAATACCAAAAGCTACCGCCGCTGGAGCCAGGTTAGGTAACAGACTTAATACACCAAAACGCCAACTTTTTAGCACCACACCAAGGAGTAGTGATATTAATAACAACGCCACAACAGTACCGATCAGCATGCTATTAATACTGCGCTTACCAATATGAGCAAACATTAAACTTGGGCTCGCAATATCAACATCATAAGCGGGAGCATTTAATTCAAACCATGTATTTATGTCTTGTTCCAGTCGGACCATTTCGTTACTGGTTAAGTTTTTAAAGGTAGCCACTATTTTCGACGATGACTTATCAACGTTAAGTTGGTTATTTAGGTCTAAACCATAAGGTAGGGACATTTCGTATAATAATAAGTACTGCGCCGACAGCTCTTGGCTATTCGGTAATTTATACCATGCTGTATCTTCAGCATGCATATTTTGATTCAATCGCTTTAAAATATCAGTGAGCGTATTAACATGATCCGTTTCTGGTAACTCGCGTAACCAATCAGTAAAGTCAGATAATTTATTGAGATAGTCTGGATTATTAATGCCACTTGCGATGCCAGTATTAATCGACATCTCTAACACTGTCATTCCCGATAAGTTTTCCTGCGTAAAATCAGTAGCGGCTCGGTAAGGAACGCTTTCATCAAAGTATTTAACGAAATCATCATTTAATTCATTTTTGGGAATAAACGCCGCAAATACCAAAATAATAATGCTCATGACGGGTAGCAGTAATTTACGCTTATTGATCACAAACTCAGTTAGCATTGATATGCTATTTCCCTTGTTATCTTTACTCACTTTGGTTCTGATTGGCAACACAGTTAACAGCGCTGGGAAGATAGTCATTGAAAAAATAAACGCAAACATAACGCCCATCGCCACTAGATTACCGAGATCTCGGTACGGCGGAGAATCAGAAAAATTCATACTTAAAAAACCAATCGCAGTGGTCACGCTGGTCAAGAAAATAGGTTTTAAATTTAATGCTAAGCTTTTCTGAATTGCTAAGCGCTTATTCACCCCTTGCCTCATTTCATAAAACATCGATGCTAAAATATGAATACAATCAGCTACCGCCAGTGTCAGGATCATGGTAGGTGCTGATGATAAAGGTCCGCTAAGATAAAAACCTGTCCAACCTGCGATCCCCATCGTCGTGACAATACTCATGAAGATAACCAGTACTGTAGCAATCGTCCCCGAGATCGTTTTAAGCAATAAGCCAATGGCTAAGATCACAACCAAAAACATGAGTGGTGTTAGCGTAGCGCTATCATTCATCGCGGCCTCACCAAACGCGTTATTCATCATGACAACACCAGATAAATACACTTCAGAATCAGGATACTTAGCAATAAACTGCGCCTTTATCGCTCTAACACTTGCAGCAACTTCCGGTACTTCAAGGATAGGATCAATACCAGGTAATTGTACTGTCACATTAACAACCGAGACATGCCCCGCTTTAGAAATTATTTTATTAACCAGTAAAGGATCATTCAAGGCTACTTTTTCAATTCGCTCCAAATCAGCTTGTGATAAATTTTCAGGGTCAGTCACTAAATCAGTAACAATCAGATCATCTTCTTCAGCATAGCTATATTGAAAGTTAGTTATCGAATCAACCCGTGTTGAATAAGGTATTTGCCAGCTTTGCTTAGTCAGTGATGTTAACGCTTCAAGGTGCGCACGTGTAAGTACATCCTTGCCTTTGGGGACCACAACAAAAGAAACATTGTCACTTTTACTATAAACTTTTTGCATCGACTCAAAAGCAGTTCGTTGTGGATTGTCCTCACCAAAATAAATCCGATAGTCATTTTTAAACACCAAGTTTTGTGCCCCGCCGGCAGCAAGAACAACGAATATTAAACACATTATAATGACCCGAAAAGGGTGCTCATTAATCAATCCATACAGTTTGTTTTTCATTGTGCCCTCCATTATGACGATTCGTCATTTCATCCTTGAAAAAAAACACGACAAGCTCGTCGTGTTTTAATGTGTAACTTAAATGTGTAAATCACAGCCTTTTTTCTTAAGTAGTGCGAGTTCATTGGGGAATACAACTTGCAATGATTTATTCAATACTGTTCGATAGTCTTTCTGGTTTGACAAAGGTTGCCAGCCTAACCCATCAAACAGTAAATTATTCTGGTTGAACAATTCCTGTTCAATCACAAAACCTGCGCGATTACTACATTCATGTACAGTGCCTGACAATAGCAGCACAATACCATAACCCATCGACCAGTTAGAGAAGCATAGCTGCTCAATACTCATATGCTCAGGCCGGATTAAATTTTTATTATCTAACGCTTCTTGAACAACACCTCTGGAAATACTTAATAAGTTAGATTCAAGATGTTTTTGATCCTGCAACCGATTCGCACTGGCTTTGCCATATACGTTTGGGCTTTTTGAACAAATAACCGTTTGAAATAATACAGGGTGTAACAAAGCATAAATCAGATAAGCAAAGTTTAATAACAAAATACGTTCGCGACTCTCACCTTCAAACTGAGCTGCGCGGGAAAAAAAACCAGAAAGCATCGCAATTGAATAATTACTAATCGCTAATAACAAATCTTCTTTACCTGAGAAATATTTATACACGGTACCTTTGGAAAAAGGCACTTTAGCAACCAATTTATCCATTGTTAAATTAACTATGCCAATTTCACTAATCAATGTAATGGCAGCATTCATGATGTCTTTCTCTCTCACATCCTGAAATTTTCCATTCACGCTATCAAAAACCATAATATAACCAACTAATAATTATGACGATTCGTCAATACTACCGAAT
>NZ_FPLG01000109.1:0-508 GCF_900120065.1 Moritella viscosa | reverse complement strand
GACAACTGATATCACCTACGTTTGGACGCTTGAAGGTTGGATGTATTTAGCCGTTGTAATGGATTTATATTCAAGGCAAATCATTGGATGGAGTATTGCCGACAACATGAAAACAGAAATGTGTTTGCAGGCGCTACAGATGGCTTACTGGCGACGAAAACCCAATGCTGGAGTTATGCATCATTCAGATAGAGGCAGCCAATACGCAAGCGGCAAGTACCAGGAAATGCTTTCGAAAATGGAGATGATACCCAGCATTAGCGGCAAAGGTGAGTGTTGGGATAATGCACCAACAGAGCGATTTTTTAGAAGCTTCAAACACGAGCATATGCATTACTATCGCTTGAAAACAAAGAAAGACGCTGAACGCTGTATTTTGGATTACCTTGCTTATTACAACAGCAAGCGGCCACATACAACATTGGGGTATTTATCACCGATGGAATTTGAGCAGCAGATATTAAGAAAAGTAGCTTAAGCAAGTGTCCGATTTGAGTTGACCATTACA
>NZ_FPLG01000154.1:0-5928 GCF_900120065.1 Moritella viscosa | reverse complement strand
AGATAGAAAAACAAAAGAAACTTTCAAAAAGAAAACAATACACAGCAAACATTCTAACTAGAATGATTAAAGATGGTTTAAAAAAGAAAGTAGACGAAACAGAACAAATAGATGTTGGACAATACGGAAGATTGGTAAAAGGCATGCATTTAAACCTTAATGGAAAACCTCATTCCTTTTCAAATCAATTATTGTTAGATGTTTCTCAAACGGAAAATAGATATAACATTCCAATGGTCACTTCATATATAGGATATGAAACATTTTTCAAAAAGTTAATTAAAGAAGATGCCCTTCCTGAATCGTCAAAACACCTTTCACTTGGTGAAATAATGAAGGAGTATAAACACGGTGGGAACATTGTTGAATCTTATGAGGTTTATAGAAAGAGACAAAAAGGTAAAAAACCACCATTAAAATTATCGAAGGTAAAATATGAAGAACTGACTAAAGATCTATCTGAAGACGAAATAAAGAAAAAGGGATATTACAGCTATCGAAACACAACAAATACTGCTGTAGGTTCGATTGAGCCATTCTTTGATCACCTGCCTGAGAAATTCATCGAGAAGCATTTTTACTTAAGGGAGTATAAGAGACTTAGAGAAATAAAGATGGACCCTGCTTTGCACAATCAAGAGTTACTAGATCTAAGGCAAGAACTCATAGCATCAAACGGTGTGAAGACTATAGAACTGGATAATGAAGACCTTTCAGCTTATGCACCTTTGAAAGATGTGATGTATTTTGCACCCTACGAGCGTTACAAAAATCCTGAATCTTATCTTCATATTTCAGCTCATGAATGCGTTCATTCTACTGGTCATTACAAAAAGAAAAATCGTTTTCTTGTTGAAAATAAGGTTAATAAAAAAACTGGAAAATCAATGATTGTTTTACTACCCACTACCGCTTTAGATTACGATCAGGAAGAATTAACGGCCGATTCAGGTGCAACAAGGGTTTTAGTCAAGTTAGGTATACGTTCAACATTTGGTGCAAGTGTCAGATACAACGATGGATACTCTACTGAATTGATAAAGCATCCAGAACGCCTAGTTGAAGGTTATGAAAACGGAATCGAGGGTTCGGATTACGTTCTTACTAACTTCTACAACTACAGAATTGAGAATGCTTTAAAAGAGCTTGAGGATTACGGGATTAAGTTTGAACAAGATCTTGTAGCCGATGGTATGACTGTTGAAACAACGTTCTTATCTGTCAAGGACAAAGAGATCTTCACGATTGTTACAGACCAAATTGATTATCATAAATTTGAAACCGACAAATCAGAGTTACTTGAAAGAATCGCTGACAATGCCTATTTCAGTGATGAACCTGATGATCGTGATGAAGCGGTTAAGAAATCGCTTATAAAGCTGATTGAATCGAAAGTGTCTTTAGATACCTTAAAAGGTGAAAAGCTCACACAAAAGCCATTACCTGAACTTGAGCTAGATGAACCTAAGCAAGATAAGAAGCTTACAAAAAAGTCTCGCTCGTCTTTGACTATGTAGAATTGAAGCTTCCACTTAGGAAGCTTTTTAATGAGGTGGATTAAGATTAACACCACAAACATTGATAATTTATACAATATGTATATTTATATACTTTATATACTTTATATACTTTATATAATAATACAATCTCGCACCAGTTCTTAAATGTAACTATTTCAACCTCATAAATCTTACCTTTAAAAAATAAAAATATGTAGATAAAGCCAAAATATCAATAATTAACCAATCGATACTTTTATTATATCTAAATTGTGATAATGATTTATACATATAAACAGGAGAAACAACAATGTTAAACGACAAGATAAAAAACAATATCATAAAGGTTATAGATAAAACTTATAGGACTAACAACTTAACTCAGAACCAACTTGCGTATGTCATTGGCATAAGTCAACCAAGAACTTCAATGTTACTATCGAGACAGACACAATATTTCAAGATAGACGTATTACTCAAAATGCTTGAAAAAATGGGCGGTTATGTTTCAAAAAGTAAAAGTTCAAGCGTTACACCTGAAATCTTGCTAAATGAGACAATCCTTCAAAAAAGAATAAATAAGGCTAAAAATGAACACCCCAGAACCAGCAAGAAAAAATCAGCATAAATATTTTAATACTTTACTCTTTTAAAAAATAATTTTGATGGTATACAACTTATATAGGATATATAAAAAAGGAGTGGGTATGAAAAGTGATAGATATTACAGACAGTTATTTTCTGATTTACCGCCTTTTCTTCAGTCTGTTTATGAAGATTTGGCTAAGACAAATTTGACGAATGAAGAGCTTTATCAGGTTCTTAAATCGGTCTATCTTGCTGTAGATGAAGCAAGAGAACCAAAAGAATGCTTCGCATAAAAAAAGCCTGTAAGGGCTTTTTATTGTTTCTGGGTTAGTTTTAATTACAGTAGTTTTTTGCCATTTCATCACTTTGTTTTAACTCCGTAAGAATTTCGCTTTGCTTTGCTATTACTTTACCTAACGCAATCCTTGCAAGTGAATCACCAGAACTATCATAATCATTAATCATCGCTTGAAGCTCTTCATACTGCGTTTCTCTGCAATCTCTCGCTTCGTGGTCTGTCGTGAAGTAGTCAATTGCAAATGCTGTATCTATCAATGCAATCACGCCCAAAGCAGAGATCACAATCTTGTTTCTAAAAATCTTATTTAACTTATCCATTGTTATTAATCCTTTTTAATTCTTTTCAATTTTTGTTTGTAAATGTTGAGTTTTGAAATTCGCTGATAAGCATAATTTGCAAAACTTTCGCTGATGCACATGTGGTAGCCATTCCCTTTCTTGTATTGTGAATAGTAGATTTTAAAACCTGCTTCACTCCTAGATGCTGCATGTAAAACGTGCTTGAGCTTCGATTCTGAAATCCTTATAGCTCCTTTATCACAATGAAGCTCTTCAATATTTTTCATTCTTTTTTTCTTCATAAATGTTCTAGAAAGTTTATTGAGCTGTTCCGTTATATTCTTTACTGTCATGTTTTCTCCTTGGTTACTTATAAAAAAACATACAAAAATTATTTAGCAAAAATCCTAGGATTTTAAAATTATTTTCTTAGGTGATTGAGTGGATAAAAACATTAGTAGACAGGGAAAAATTCGACTTTGAAAATTATTTGAATTATTTCAAAAGCAAGGAAATATTAAACATTTTTTTGACAGTTATTAATGAAATGGTATGTCTATAAGGGTAGGAAACTACATAACAAAACAAGGAATATAAAATGAATACACTTACAAAAATAAAACAATGGCTTTCAAATACAGAACTAGCAAAAACATTAAAAAACAGGGATGTACTTGGTACAATAAAGTTGCCTATATTTTTCACACTACTACTTCTTCCAATTACGATTAACTTTCAGATAGAGAATCTTTTCTTCGGATCATTAATTTCTATTTATAACTTTCTTCTTTCGAACAAATTAGTAGTTAGCTTTCTTATTGCAATTTACTCTACGATATATTACATACTTTCTATTTACTCGGAAAAAGAGGAATTAAAAAAACATTCGCAAGTTGTTCTTACTATGCTGTTTGTTACTTTTTTCGAGCTGTTATACATCTGGTCATACTCACCAAAGATGATGATTCCAGAAGGTATGATGGAAGCTGTTCTTATCGCTTTACCTGCATTTAAATTCTGCGTGTTTATCTATGTTGTAACGTTGAACAGAGTGAGAAATGAAGCGACTGAAGCAAATAAGAAAGGAGAATGATATGGGATTTGTTACTGACCTAGAAGCAGAAGGACATAATAAAAATAAAGATGATTACGAAGAAGATACGTGTGAATGTGGCGGTCTATTAGAATACAATAATGACGAATCAGTGATTAGCGATTTGTGTAGTCAAGATGATGAAATCATAATGACTTGTCGTGAATGTAGCACTTCTTACCATTGTATATAAATTGAAATTCAGAACGAAAAAAAACATCTCGATATGAGATGCTTTTTTTACAAGATTACACTTAACAAAGAAATATAACATTTGCTTATAATGTTATATTTTCTATTAAACCTGATATTTTAAGTTTGTAAATAGCAAACCTTAAAATTATTTTTTTGGTTGAGGTAAAGTTAAATCAATCAACATATGATAGATTGAAATTGGTTTACCACCTCGACACCGTGACTCTACCGTACAATAATATTCTGAGCCGACATCGAGTTTTTCCAATTGATGATTTTGTACTGAAATCTCATCAAATCCAGCGTATTGCTCACTTTTTATATGAGAACAGTAATCATTGACTCCAGAATTAAAATCTTTGAAATAACAGTAAGAAACAATAAAAACTGGAGATACACTTTCACGATCATATTTAGTAATTTTATTGAGGTGTTTATTTATGACGGTTTTATCAATGCACTTTAAATTTAGTGCTTCAAATATGGATAAAGAAGAGTTATAAGAATCAGTAATTAAACCATCCGTTTCTCCAACATTTTTCTCACTTTCAGCAGAGCCAATACGAGCTTGATCAGATAAAGAAATCGAAAAATTAGACAGTCTTTGATTAAAAAGAGATGTAAACCAATCATTTATTGCATTCTCATCTTTTTTGTCATTTAATTTTTCTAAATTTCGTCCTCTTTTTAAGATTTCTTTTAAACAAGAGAGTACATTATTGTAGAGAAAGCTTTCAACGCTAGTTTGAGAGTTGCCTGATACGATTTTAACTAACTCATGAACAGGTTTTCTAACTATGTCACTGTAAAACACTTTAAGTTCATCAACCGTTTTATCAGAACATAATACCTGACTTTTTATTCTCTCGAACTGTAGTTGACTAGTCGAGTTCTCAATTTCGGTTTCAATATTTTTAAGCTCCTCTTCTAATTCCTGACCATCCAATTCAACTGAGTGATATTTTTTATAGTCTTCTAGCAACGTCAGAGCTGATTTGAAATTATTTTTTTCTCTAAGCGCTTTACTAAATGTAATAGTAATTGGACGATAGAATTTTTCTGAAGGAACTAATTTTGAACATTCTGCATCAACTTCATTATAGTTACCTGAAAGTAATAAAGCGTACAAATAATCTGATTTATTATTGAGTGTTAATACATCTATATCAAAGCCTTCTTGACTTGATTTATATTCTTCAACTAGATTTTTATAATTGTTTTTTTCAGATTTATCTTTTATTAACTCTTGGAGTTTTGAAGTGAATATTAGATTAGAAAACATAGATGATTTATGTTCTAAATATAGTTGTTCAAATGTAACTCTAGCGATATTAGGAGTTTCATTTAATTGTATTAATCCTTCTATGTATCTTTTAAATAAAACAACTTCTTTATGCCAATCATCTCCAACATGATTAAATGATTTCTTCTTTTCTAATTTTGGTTCCAAAACCTCATTGATTAAGTTTGTTTTTTTCTCATATGATTCAAGTGAGTAAAATATACTTAAAACTTTATACTTATAATCAAAAACTGACCATTTATCAATTACTCTTTTGAACTTTTCACTTTTTCTCCAAGGATGACTTTCAATAAATTTATTGGCCGCATCTAAAGATACCTTAGCCACATCTAATTTATCGCCTTCTAATGCCAATAGAAATGATTTTTCAATTGCTGGTAAACTATCTTGATCTAACTTCCAATCTAGGCGCTGTTCAATCTGTTCAGTTATTTTATTTTTTCTTTCTTTTTTTGCTGCATTTGAGTATAAAGACATCATAGCATCTAGCGGAGCCGACTCTGAAATACATAACACTATTTCATCAAATGAAGACTCGCCAAAATCGTTAACTATCTTGCTAAATCGATCCCATAGATCATATTTTTCATCCGAAAAGTGACTAACAAAGAGAGGAAATTCAACATCAGGAGATTTGAACCCTACAGTTTTTACAATATCTAGTAATATAC
>NZ_FPLG01000111.1:0-11774 GCF_900120065.1 Moritella viscosa | reverse complement strand
AAGTAAACGTGCTCAATATTTTAAATTTATTCATAAAATCTCCATTTTTAAGAAAATCAATTATAAGTATACAGTTCTAAAATTTTAATTTAATAGATATCCATAATAGACACACACAAAAATAAAATAACATCGTATTACCAGCATGTTTCCACTACATTTTTGTACAAACTTGCGAATAAAATGTACAAAAATGGTAGTGTAAACATGTCCGGTTGATGCCTTGCTATAGTTTGATTGAGTTTAATTCAATACAAAAACCCTTCAATTTTATTAGATAATAATTTAGCAGAAGAAATCATTGGAAGGTGTCCAGTTTCTAATGTAGCACTATTCTTAAGATTCATATTCCTAGTTATATTTTTTTGCGAAGCAAGAGATATAATATTATCAAATTTAGTATATATGTAAAATTTATTAATCTTAGCGAAATATGAAATGTCATAACTCACAATTCCTTCACCAATCATTGCGGGTTCATCAACCGAACTTTTAATTATTTTATTTCTAACTGCGTTCGATTCACTGTTAGTAAAGGAGTTAACGAACAATGATTTATTATTGATAACCATCCAGCCTGAATCATCATAGTTAATTCCTTTAAGGTAATTAAATTCATCAGCTTTATTTAACAGTGAAAAAGGTTTTTCGCCGTTACTTGGCGATACTGCCGCTATATAAATAATACTTTTTATATTTTTCTTCGGGCAAATAGATAACGCATTATTTGATATTGCACCACCTTGACTATGAGCAACAAGAACTATCGGAGTCGATATAAATTTTATTGTTTCACACAGATATTTTGATGAAACATTTAACGTTATTTCATTAGGATTAACGGAAGAGTTTCTCCCTGGTAAATTAACAAGTAGAGTTTTAAACCCTTTTATTTCTAATGTTTTAGCCACATAAAACCAAGAATCTCTTGTTAAATGGGCACCATGTACAAAAACGAGTGTTTCTTTATTTTCTTCTAAATTAGATGTAGTTTGACTTAAGTAGAAGCCGATTGAAGAAAGAAGAAGAAAAAGAAATAATACTATTACAATAAACCTTAATTTCATTTTTAACTCCATGTTAGTATTTGATTGTTTTTAAAGCGTAATGCTAAATAACAGGCTAAGTAATGGTCGGCTAATATTGTGTAGAAAAACGTAACCAACTATTATTTATTTTATCGTTATATTTTTACACATAAAAAGTACGCCCATGCGATCAGTATAATTTGCAATGGTGCTCGTATTAATAAATAAACCGAACCCCATTGATGTCCACCTAGTCCAACACTATTTAACGCTGCGTATATATTCGCAGGGAAGAAAATCACAAAAATAAAAATCCCCAACTTTGCAGCCATAATTTGAAACTTAGACTTAAAAAGTGCAATACCAACTAATAATTCAAGAGCACCGGTGAAATATATTAATGTAACTTTGAAAGGTACCCAAGGAGGTAACATTTCAACCATTCCCTCTGTTTTTACGATGTGACCGATAAAGAAAAATATAAACGTTAGACCTAAACCCCAACAAGCATATTTGTTCATATCAACAGGCACCTTTCCTAATTTTGCATAAACAAAGGCTATTATCAGTGGAAAAGATAGAATAAAAAGAATTATTATTGGAGTTACCATAGTTCCATCCTAAGAACGTAGCCCATTTAAGGGGGTTGATAAAAATGCCCCCCCTCAAGAACTAGCCTTCTCTCTCGATCATGAATAGATCGTGTCACACTACATTAGACTGAATTATCATTAAATTCTTCAGTATTAAAGTATCGAATTGAGGGCGGTGAATTAAAGGTGTCAGCTAATTTATTCATTACCCCAGTTTCAGTCCGCCAATTTAAATAAGCATGATAATTATCAATCGACTGCCATTTTTCATAGAAAATCACCTTATTAGTATCTTTTTCACTATGAATAGAGATACTAATAAACCCTTTATACTTGTTAGTCTCTGGTAAATACTCAGATAGTAATTTAAGTAAGTTTGATTTACTTTCCGGTTTAACATCTGCTTCTAAGATAACTGTAACGCTCATTTTATTCCCCTTTGGAATTAAAAAACATAATGTTACGGCTTTACAAAAATACCACTACTCTCAAAAAGTCAAAAGTGTTCATTTCATGTCAAAGATTGTTATTTTTTATTTCTTTTGGGGTCTTTCCATAGATCGCTTTATAAGCTCTAATAAAATGTGAAACATTGCTATAACCAACTTCGAGTGCACAGCTTGTAACATTTGAGCCATTAGCTAATAGGCTATTGGCCTTTGTCATCTTTTTCGTTATCAACCACTGCTTAGGGGATTCCCCATATTTTCTTTTAAAATCTCGGTTAAATGTAGATAAGCTTCTACCGCTAAGGTTAGCAAAGTCAGAAACAGTAAGATTCTTGTTATAATTTTCAAGCATGAGTGAAGCTATATTACGCTTTTTTTTCTGTTGTTCAGAGACATAAAGTGTTTTAACAATATCATTGCGGTTATCTATATTGATTAAATGCAGAAACTCTAAGAGTTTGAGATTTAAAATTTCAACACTGTTTTCTACTCCAGAATAAACATCTCTAAGAGCATTAAAATAATAGTTGATGCTTGTACTGGCATGTAGCTTACAAATAGTAGGCGTTGTCGAGCTCACTTTTTTATTATTTCCCCCTTCTGAACTCAAAAAACGATCCACAATTTCATGGCCAATAAAAATTAAATAGAGTTCAGCGCTATTATTTTCTGTAACGAAGTCAGAAATAAGATAAGTATCTCTAGGCATAAATAACATCTCACCAGATTGAGTTGTTATTAAGTTACCTTGATTAGTTTGTACTTGTACTTCTCCACCTAAAACATACATAAAACAGTGTGATGTTGCTATTTTCTCTTGGCTTAATAAACTATGAGTTAATTTTTTAAATAAGATACATGACTGATTGTCATACAATATTTTTTTTACTCCAGGGTAAGCGTATAGAGCTTTAGGTAATGTCAGGTATTTCATTATCATCCATTATTGTAAAAACAGAAAAGAACTATTTAATACCAAAGGAACTTACGATGACACTTCCCCCTTCGATACTTTCATTAAGATAAACGACTTTTAAAATGCCTAGTCATCAGCTAGATCTGTAAACTCTTTTCTCTTAGATTCAAACCAGTTTTTTAATGCTTCAGGCTGTTGCATGAGTTCACTCATTTTTCCCATAGCTTTAAGATGCGCTTCATCTTGTTTTTGATACATTTCCATTCCATGTGCTTTACTTAATTCTGCTATTTCATCAAAAGATTCAGCTTGGAATTTTTCATCACATGCACCACCTAATTGATTACAAGTCATAGTTTTCATAATTCTCTCCATTGATATGATTAAACACCTAACACTTAAAAACCTAGTTTTGGTACATTAATATCGCATGTAAGCTAGCGTTCAAATAGATCTCATTTACCCTTTCAAATGCAGTTTTAGTTAGCTCAGTTAGAACCTGCGTCCCTAACCCCTTTCTTTGCATATTGGGTTCCACTACCATTTGAGATATTTTGAACACATTCGGATCTTCTTCACTAAGTCGGATATATGCACACAGGCAACCTTTTACGTGTCCGCGTTTAATGACTTATTGGCTTCTATTAACTGGTGCTGACTAAAGACCTTAATACCATGACTTGTTAATAATGCAGCTGTAACACCAACTCCATTTACTTTGCGTCCTGAGAAATCTCCACTATATACTGATGAGCTTCCACACGAAGGGCTAAACTCCGCCAAAACTGCAACAGTGATTTCGTTCGCGTTACATAAAGTCAATGCGTTATTAGCCCCCCTTACGAAACCTTCAGTGACATTATTACCGGTATTTTCAATAACCGATATTCTCCCTTCAAGTACATCGTAGCCATCACCGCCATTTATTTCAGCTGGAGCTCTTGGAATACTCATCCCAGAACTCACCTCTGGACAGATAGAAATAATTCTCCCCTTATCTATCCACTCTTGGAGTATATCGCTTGATGTAAATAGTGACTCACCATCATAGCGAACTTTATCTCCCAACAAGCAAGCGCTAATTAAAACTTTATTCATTCAATACTCTCAATACATTCTGGAAACTAACGCTCAGCCAAAAAGTGAGCCGAATACTGGCTACACAAACCATAGATATAATCATCTACATACTTGTTACGAATTAAAGAGTTTTGCTGTAAACGGCCCTCACGAACAAAGCCAAGTTTTTCGAGTAGTTTAAATGACCCCATATTATGAACTGAACATGTAGCTGTTAGCTTATTAAGTTCCAATCCATTAAGCGCATAGTCTTTAAGCAGGTTCAATGCCTCACTTGCAAACCCTTTTCCTTGAGCACTCTGTTTAATCATATAGCCAACCACTGCAATTTTGGCTTCATGGTTAACAATTTTAAGACCTATACTGCCGAGTTTTTCACCGGTTACGGTTTCAGATATGCCTAATGACAGCCACCCGTTACTTTCAATAGTCCAAGGCTGTGATTTAACTGCGAACGCTGCTGCAGCGTCTTCATATGTGAAGGTTTCATAAACATGCTCCATCATTTTGGGACACATTGATATTTCAATAAAAAGGCTCTTATCCGTTTCGTCGAATGGTGATAATTTTATTCTTTGACCTGATAGTTGCACAACTCCCCCTTGAGTCTTTATAACCCCGTAATAACACATGCGCACGCCTTAACTTCCAAACCAATTACTCTAAGCTGCGATGCCACATGTGATAAGTACTATGTTGATTACTCTGTTATATTGCCTATTGATGAACTACATGAAATCGCTCCAATACAAGAACCATGTCTTCATTGGGTTGAATATTTAACTCTGAACATTCAGTAACAAAAAAACGCCAATGAGCTTCACGCCACCATTTTAATGAACGGTCACCCTCTCCTTCTGCGTGAGCAAATTCAGCGGTTACTTCATTATATTTACAGGTTTCAACTGAATCAATTTTAATGATACAAATTGGCTTACCATTCCAATCAACGACAACTTGTAAATGTCCAATCGTTGGCATTGGTTCTTCACCAGACTCATACCAAATATTAAGACTACAAGTTGCTGTCTTTTGACCAATTCGGATTAGTTCCGCACATAAATTGGCATTATGCTCATCACCACAGAAATAGTCTGAACTGAATGATTGATACTTTTTACGCTCATTTTCACAAAGTGAGCTGAGATATTTATCCAAGTAGATTTTCGGCTGTTCTTCCATGAAATCCTCTTAACTATTTTCGTAATATAACGTCAAGCGTTGAACCCTGTTTACTGACAATACTCGTGACTAAATATTCAATAAGTAGAGTCCAAAGAATCACGACGAACAACTAAGATGGGACAGTCCACCCACCTCAAAGAACTCAGGCGGTTTCAATCTGTAATATTTATCCTCTACATCCTTCGACTGCTCTGTATATGGCTGTGTCATCACGTCCTGCAATTCTCGAATTAGAGCGTAATTTCCCGCAGTTGCTTGCTGATAAGCCGGCATAACAAACCACTCTCGCAAAATGTATTTTGGATTGACGAGCTTCATCTGCCTAGAGATTTCCTCACTGGATAGCGGTGAAATAGCATTCGCGTCACAGGCGCTGTTGAGGAGCGTTTTCCATTTTTCGAGCCACTCAGTCCAGCGCTTGTCCATCTCGTTGGACTCTTTATCATTTGACGAATTATTGTAGAAGCTTTTCTTGAGTGGGCCAATGTCGTCGGGTATCGACGAGAGCTCGCGGAAGAAGATAGTGTAATCGACAGGAGTTTGCATCATGAGTGTTTCTAGCTCGCTGAACAGCACGTTGCAAAGTGCCTTGTCAGACGCTGCGTTCAAAGTGCTAAGACCCAGCTTGGCAGCCCACATCTCTTCCATTTTAGTGTGCATGACTTTCGAAAAGCCACTTTGAATCTCGTCGAGCTCTTGCAAATAGTCCTGATGCGACGTCAGCAACGGCCGTAACGCCGAACAAAACATGCCGAAGTTTCTTTGCGCTGCGCTTGGTTGGTTCATGAACGAAAAGTGACAACCACCACCCGTCCAAGGCTGATAATACGGGTTAAACACATCGCAAAAGCCGAAGGGACCATAATCAAGTGTAAAGCCACCGACTGCACAGTTATCGCTGTTGAAGTTACCCTGACAGAAACCGATGCGGATCCAGTTCGCCACCAGTGACGTGAGTCGGCTACAAAACTCGCTCGCCAGCAACACCACTTTCTCTGAGATGCTGAGCTGCCTATCGACAACATCAGCATACTCTCGATCAATCAAGTGCAGTACAATCTTCTCGAGTTCCTCCATCGCTTTCAAGTGTTCGTTTTTACGAGCACGGCGAGCGAAAAGTTCGAGTTGGCCGACACGGATAAACGACGGTGCGACACGTGTCGAGATGGCGACGGCTTCAGATATAAGCATGTCGGGATTTTCCGAACGAGAGTCCTGCGAGTACCACGGTCGCTTTACCTTCTCCGTTTTTGAAACATACAAACTTAAAGACCGTGATGTAGGCACGCCCAGTGCGTGCATGTGCTCCTGAGCTAAGAACTCGCGGATGCTAGACCGCAAGACAGCACGACCGTCCGCGCCGCGACAATATGGCGTGCGACCGCCACCTTTTAGCTGCATTTCCCAGCGACAACCGTTGATTACGGCCTCAAACACAGAAATTGCACGACCGTCTCCATATCCGTTGCCTGTTTGGAACGGACACTGCTGGATGTATTCTGTGCCGTAAATAGATAGTGCGTACCCACTCGCCCAACCTACCTTGCGCATCGGCTCTGGAACCTGAGAGATATCGCCGGAGAACATGCGGACGAAGTCGGAGGACTCTGCAATACTGTCGGCGAAACCAAGCTCGGAAAAAAAGTTTTTGCTGTGCGCTACATACTCAGGGTCTTTGATTGGAGTCGGATTGACGGGGACATAATGCCCCGAGAAGACTTGCCGTGGCGCATGGTCGGCACCGTTTTCTGTCGCATCAGGATCACAGTTGAGCGTGTCCATGAGGGAATAATTTGCCAACTTCGCAAGAGCGTTGAGCGTCGATATAGTCGATATAGTCGAGGATATTTTCTGATGCTGTCGGTTTGTCATAATTGTTTATACCAAGCTCGTAAGATGAATTTTAATACTTTGTATCTGACGCCGTATTTGTGCAGATAGTTTTAGTTGTTACATACACCCTTATTCGGGTAAATTGTAGTTGGCTAAAACGTGATGAGGAGGTGTCCACTAAAGCGGGGGAACTACATTGCCCGCAGAGCAGCCTCTTATGTACCAGAGACTGAAAGTAATCCATATGAAATACCTAGAAATAAAATTACCGGTGAAAAATATTTAGTATCTAGGGTAGCAAAGTTACTGTTGTATACCTTTTTAAAAAAACCGACATATTTAAAGTCACCTATCGCTCGAACAACCAAAATAAAAGAGACGCAATAACCTAAGTAATGAACATAACCTTTAAGCGGCCCCATAGGAGAGAACAGTTGAATAGACAATATAGCAAGACCAAATAACAAACTTGCCACGATAAATATCAACCAACGACTAGGTACAAAAATTTTTCCGTTTTCTAAATCAGGGCCTGCAGATTTTAGTCCATACTTTCCGCCAAAGGCCCAGTAAAAATGAAAAACAGCAGCTATTAACATAATAACAAAAACAACAATGGATAACGTAAACATTATACCTCTCTAAAGGTGCATAGACATAATGACTCCCCACTAGGTGCTAGCCTTTAACATCGTGGCTTAGTTTTAAAACCAGAGTCATAATATACTTATCATAAATATAAAATGAAGGCTAGCATGAGTAAACATAACATAGTTTTTATTGGCATGGACACACACATCATTTATTGAGGTCGCTTATATTGAAGATGTGTGAGTCGTAAGGTATGCGCTGCTTATGAAAACAAGTAATCCACGAATATCAGCATGATAACCGACGAATATACTTGCTTCATTTCTTACGTTACTCACTTTATTTAATGAAAGTGAATTTATGGCTATATTTTTTAGCAAGGATCTCTGCGTTTTACTTGACGTGGGGAGTCATACCAACACCAAAATAACTGGCGAAATTGCGCGCCAGCGTGATTCAGCCCAGTGCGTAGCGGTGTTTACGCACGAAGTTCATTGTTTTGTTAGTACTTGAATTATAAGTCGAGAGCATACTCATTTATCTTCTCTTCGATTCCATTCGCTAATAAATGGGTTCTAGTGCCTATTGAACGAAAGTTTAATTTTTTTAAGACTAAGGAGCTTGCTTCATTCCATTCAGCAGTTCCAGCCCATAATCTACTGTTATAGCCACTTTGTTTAACTTGATCGATTAGGGTTACACATGCTTCTGTTGCGAAACCATTAGACCAGCTTTCAGGATTCACCCAATATGCCAATGCATAAGCAGACTCACGCGGGAAAAGTGATATCTGACCAATAACTATGCCTGTAGGTTTAAACTCCATGCTCCATACAAAGCCTGCATCCATATCCCAATCTTTGCTACGATCATCAATCCAACTTCGCACTTTGCTCTCAGTGTTAAGTCTAGAAAGTGGTAGTCGTGCTGGGAACTCGTTAGAGTTAAATGTATCTAACAACGCACTCCAATCCCTAACTTCAACTTTTCTAATGATTAATCTTTCGGTCTCAAAATTGATTGGTAATTTCATACGATCTCTAGAGTACTAACGCCCCACTAATAAGTGACCAAATGCTGGCGGGGGATTTGCTCCGCAAATGGCATTACATTGTTTGTGAATCTTAATTTAGCGTTTTGTTGAACGAAGCCGCTGCGCGGCAGAGTCTTTGCCCTGCCAGTCATACTAACCAATAGCATCACCATTATGGTGGTGCCTTATTGGAATTATTCGTATGAACACCTGACAACCGCAACGATTTAATTATATTTATAAACAATACCTTACCAATTTAAGGCTACAAGGTAAACGCCTGCCTGATATTTAAACTCTTACGCAAATAAGTAAAGTCATTAACGGCACCAAGAAGCAGCGCTACCAAGTATTCTTTCTCACGCTTTACAGCATGGGACTACGATTAAGCGAAGGCTTAAACCTGACTGTTCATGATATTGATAGCCAGACTATGCAAGTCCATATCCGTGAAGCTAAAGGTGGCAAAGACAGGTTGGTGCCATTACCTAAACGAACTTTACTCGCACTACGCAGTCATTGGCAAACGCATCATCATGCGCGACTGATTTTCCCAGGACAGGGAAATGGTATGAACTCACCGATGGACAAAGGCGGTATCCAGAAAGCCATCAAACAAATTTTTCACATGGTAATACCAAACGGCTGAGAGTGCGAATTCAAGCTATATTACTGTATCTGTTCAATTGGAAAATGCCTAAACTCGTCGCAACGTTCACTGCGAAAGTCATCAGAATTTATCCTTGCTGCCAGCATGAAATGAAGTGCGTTGGTATCACACGAACGACCTAGCCGAAAGGCGAACATAATAGGAATAATGGCATCAACATTACAGTTGGAGATATTAAATTTATGGTAAAACTAGCTAGCTAGTTAATTGATAACAGGTCTGTTGTTTATTTCGATTTAGCTCGTCTTGGGTTTAACCCCAAGACGAAGTATCCACTAAGATCAAACACGTTATTTACTATATAAAGAAGGGCTTGGGCTTGCTCAACACTCGAATAAGGTGTCGGCTGCGCGACACCTATTCTTATATGTTTGCAGCGTAATACTGCAGTAACTACTTTTTTGATTTCTTAGCTGATGCCCAAAAAGCAACTGACATAGCAACACCAATACTTACACCAAAAGTAACGCTACTTAATGCGACACCGATACTTGCGCCCATAGCAACTCCCATTGCAATGCCAAAAAGTACAGGGTTCTTTATTTTGCTAGATTGATTACATTTACTCATAGATATCCCTTTACCTGCTAACGCCCTAATAATGGGCAAATTTCAGTTGGTTAAAATACGCGACAAAGGAGCAAAAACCAACTGAAATTTGTCCTTGTTTTACAGCTTGTTGAACGAAGCCGCTGCGCGGCAGAGTCTTTGCCCTACCAGTCATACTAACCAATAGCATCACCATTATGGTGCTGCCTTATTGGAGTTATTCGTATGAATCATTCACAACAGCAACGATTTAATTATCTTTATGAACAACACCTTACCAATTTAAGGCTACAAGGTAAACGGCCAGCGACCATTGATGCCTATTCTCGTGCAGTTCGACGCATTTCGGATTACTTTGATAAGTCCCCAGACACATTAACTACTGCCGATTTAAAAGTTTATTTCAATAGCCTGATCCAGACCCACTCTTGGAGTACCGTCAAATTAGACCGTAACGGTTTACAGTTTTTCTATCGTTATACGCTTGATAAACAATGGGACTAAGAAGCAGCGCTACCAAGTATTCTTTCTCACGCTTTACAGCATGGGACTACGATTAAGCGAAGGCTTAAACCTGACTGTTCATGATATTGATAGCCAGACTATGCAAGTCCATATCCGTGAAGCTAAAGGTGGCAAAGACAGGTTGGTGCCATTACCTAAACGAACTTTACTCGCACTGCGCAGTCATTGGCAAACGCATCATCATGCGCGACTGATTTTCCCAGGACTAGGAAATGGTATGAACTCGCCGATGGATAAAGGCGGTATCCAGAAAGCCATCAAACAAATTTTTCACATGGTAATACCAAACAGCTGAGAGTGCGAATTCAAGCTATATTACTGTATCTGTTCAATTGGAAAATGCCTAAACTCGTCGCAACGTTCACTGCGAAAGTCATCAGAATTTATCCTTGCTGCCAGCATGAAATGAAGTGCGTTGGTATAACACGAACGACCTAGCCGAAAGGCGAACATAATAGGAATAATGGCATTAACATGACAGGTTGGAGATATTAAATTTATGGTACAACTAGCTAGTTAATTGATAAATAACAGGTCTGTTGTTTATTTCGATTTAGCTCGTCTTGGGTTTAACCCCAAGACGAAGTATCCACTAAGATCAAACACGTTATTTACTATATAAAGAAGGGCTTGGGCTTGCTCAACACTCGAATAAGGTGTCGGCTGCGCGACACCTATTCTTATATGTTAGATTTTTAATTCACAACTTTAGAAAAATATTCATCAAGGGAAATAGATGAATGCCTTGTTTCAGATGTTTCACCTAAATTTGAACCAGAGTTTTGACCAAAATATAATCTTTCACTATCGATATAAATCAAAGTATAAGTAGATTGAATTTCAACATTATCAGGACTATCAATAGGAACTGAATCTACACCGTAGGCTTCAATGCTTTCTTCACTGACTATTGTATCTAAAACCTCAATTTGGCTAGTAAAAGTAACATTAGATACTATTGAGTCGCATGTTGTATCAGTTACATCAAACAACTCAACTATAGAGGTCGATTGTAGTGAATAATTTATAGTTAGTGTATTGTTATTATACGCTGCGACGGTTGAGTCGTTATATACAGGGACACACTTTCGCTCCCAAGAAGTACTAGACAGACTTGCTATAAAGTCTTCTTTGGAGGAATCAGTATCAAGTACAGAATCTTCAGAACCACCACAAGAAATCAAAGTGAATGATGATAAAATTACACCCGTCACAAGAAATATATTTTTCATTAGTACTCCATACTACAATAAAAATCTAACGCCTAAATCAGCTGCTGCTTTAGCGGTCGGTTGCATTTTTTTGTTGAACGAAGCCGCTGC